>DATMPR010000504.1:0-2659 GCA_035567575.1 Bacteroidia bacterium | reverse complement strand
ATGAAATTTTTAAGAAACATGAAGAAAATACAAGGTTGTACATTGTGAAGTAGGCGGTTTCGTCAGGCTTCGTTTTCAACAATACGAAAACAAGAAAAAAAGCATAAAAACAAGCACAACCTTTTATTCTCTAACATTTTTTGGTAGTCTTTAGCGCACAACTGCTTTCAAAGCACCTTCAACTTCAGAACGCTTAAAGTAAACTCGATTTCCAATATTATAGGGCTTCAGCTTACCAGCCTTACTCCATAAATAAATTGAACTCAGGTCACACTTAAAGAATTCTGCTACATCCCGACGGCTCATGTAGTCTTCTTGAGCTTTTGGGGAGATGCACTTTTTCAAGTCATCAATTTTTGCCTCGATACGAGACATATCGTTTCGATAATCCTCAAACGATACATTGTTAATCATAATGGCTTCTTTATTCATTGTATTAATTTTTATTTATGCAGTAAATTTCGGGCAAAAAAAATCCCGTGTAACGGGATAATTCAGGGAAGTCAAGGATAATTGTTAAATTAATTGGAAGCTTTCCATTCTGAATAGATAGTGGAAAGTATTTTTTCTTGGACAGACCAGTTGTTATTATCAGGTTTATTATTTTTTTTCCAAGCTTTTAATTGAAATCTATCTGTAATCATTTTCATATATAACTCGGAATTGAAATCGAAAACTATTTCCTGTTGGTTTGTACTTCTATTCTTTAAAAAATGATATATATTAATAAATTTTCTGTTCCCTCTTTTGGTAATATACTTAATCACTATATATTCAAATAATGATTTACACTTGTCATTCCAGTAAGCTGAATAAGGGTCAGTATTTTCCAAGAGCATAATTTGTTCATTAAGCCAACTTAAAATTTTGTCAGCATTTTTATTTTCCCTCCCAGTACCTACATCTCGTTTTAGTTCTATTATTTTATCTTCAAATATTTCCAATAGGGTAACTTTATCTTTATTGTTATAATCAATCGTTCTTAGTATTTCTGCGAAAAAATCAATTTGTTTTTTAGCGTCGGCAATAGAGAATTTAATTCTTGGGAAATCCAAATCTAGGGTTAAAGCCATTTTCGCTGCAAAACTTGAAGCCATTATTATTATTGATTAAGAAGCGTTGCTTAAATATAGTTGATTATTTTCTTTATAGAGATACTTTGCCAGTTGTTTTATTAAATCAGTTCCTGTTTTACCAATATACTTCATAAACATCTCTTCACTCGTGTGACCTGTTCCAAGCATAAGCAAGGGGGTAGGAATAACCCCATAATTATTAGTTGCAAAGCTCCTACGCCCGATATGGCTACTTACCATTTGCCACTTTGGATAAAAACCAGTTTCATATTTTTTTGTTTCTGGATTTTTTATTCTGGATAGTATTGGTTCGTTAATTCCAGCTAATTGACAAACTTCTTTTATGTAAATATTATAATTTACGGAAGATATTTTTCTTGGAAATTCACCTTTATTTTCTGCTAATATTTTCATAACCTTTGGTGATAACGGTAAGGGCATAAGTTTCTCCGTTTTTACCTGTTTAAATTCTATATATGGGATTTTATCTTCATACCTTATCATTGCTTTTTTAAATCTTAGAAAGTCCGATACCCTTTGACCAGTTTCGCAGGAAATTAATAACCATTTTCTTGCGTTTTGTAAATAATCATGCGGTAATTCAGTTTGCTCGATTTTTTTTAATTCGTCTAAACTTAAATGTATTATTTCTACTGGCTCAAATTTTACTTTGATATATTTAAACGTTTTGTGTAGTTCAATCCCGTTTCTTTCTGCATGGTAACAAACGGTTTTAAAAAATTTCATTGCTCTGCAAAACGTATTATGGCTATAATTATTTTCTTCACAATATTTCTGAAACTTTAAACAAAAATTTGCATCAATTTCAGATATTAAATACTCGTGATGGTTTTCCTCCTGAAATCTTTTAAGCATATTTTGATTAACCACAGCCTTAGTAAGTGTTGAGGCTTTAAGAGTGCTTTTCTTATGTTTCAAAAAGTGAGTAAAATAATCGTACAACTTTAACGGTATCTCTTCCTTTAATTTTGGTGGATTTAAAACCTCTTTTAGCCATTCTGTGTTAATTGTCCTTTTACCCTCGGACTTATTATACTCTTTTATAATCGTGGCTCTAATCGCTTCTAAATCGACAATTAAAAGCTTCCCTTTTTCATCTTTATTGTTCTTTGGCTTGCCACTTTGGTTAGACCAGAGAGAAAAGTTATAAACAAGGTTAGTCTTGGATTTTGCATCGTTTTTCCCGTCACAAACACGGACGTAAATGGTAGATGTTACCTTTTTGCTTTGAATAAAAAATTTGATTGTCATTGCTTTTTTAAGCAAATCTCAAGGATAATCGGCTAAATTCCGACTAATCGTGTCCGCACTATAAACCAATATATTTGTTTTCAGCTATTTAAAGAACAAGTAAGCGGAGAGAGAGGTACTATTTATATTCAATCTCAAAAAAACGTAATTAGCTGTAAATTAAGATAAGTTATTAGTATTTCAATACTTAAAGCACTTTTGCAAAGTGAAGCTGTATTGAATGGAATTGTAAGAAACTAGATTAGATTGAATTTTTCCGACTAAAGAACGGCTAAGTTTTTTCTTGTTTTTATTTGTCTTTTTCTTTTTTT
>DATMPR010000503.1:0-2492 GCA_035567575.1 Bacteroidia bacterium | reverse complement strand
AAAGAAAGTAATTGTCAGGTTGCTTGATGCAACAACGTTATACAAGACATTGAAGATAGGTCCGAACTGGAATTCAGCATCGAATATTAAAATCTTGTCCTGAAATACGTTTTGACTTTGTTTGTTACCTGGATAGATGATCAAATCTTTGTCAGTAACAAATGGGTTCCATCTTTTGATGGTGAAAGCTTGCTGCATCTGTGCCGAAACATCAGACTGCAATTTTATACCCACAAGTCTTGTTGGATTGTACAAAAGGAATTTTTTCAAAAGCTCAATTGTCTTACCGGCAACGGTTGAAGCTCCCGTAAGTCCTGCCGCTCCTGTGGTGTCATTGAATGCACCATCGGTAAGTTGTCCTGGCTGATTGGTTAAATCTGCCATCATTATACCTGCATAGATGGACATAGTACGTGTTGCCACTGCTGTGTTACCTACAGTTATGGTAAACTGTTTGGCTTCGCTGCCTTCCATTGCGAAATTCTGATTGTCTCCATCGAAGTCAAGGTGAATATCGCCTTCGCCTGTATACCCTTCGTAGTGGGAAACATATTTATCTGCCATTCCGGCAATTTGTTCTGCTGTAAACATTTTGAATTTTATTTAGGTGAAATTTTTATTTAATTTTTTTGCTGTTGAATTTTATTTTTCGCTCTGATCGCTTCCCAAGAAAGAAGCTGTAGTTTTCTTAGTACCGTCCGAGTGAATTTTTTCTGTGAACAGAAGCTTAAAGCCCACTGTAAAAATTATACTTGCCGTTAGTGCTCCAAGAAAAGCGGCGAGGAATGCTGCCCATGTAACTTTCATATATTTTGGTTTTCGTGAATTATTTTAGTGGCAGAAAATTAGAAGGAGTAAAAAGGATGCTTTAGGAATTAGCACCAATAACCAGTGTTTACCAGTGTTTTCAGATGATTGTCGACAATAGAAATAAAAAAAGCCCCTGAATTATCAGGGGCTTTTTTTATTTTGATTGGAAGATGTAATTTATTTTTTATCAATAACCACAAAATGCCAATAAGAACCCCCTGACCCTTCAGGAAGGAAATACATTTTTTTGCCTTTCATTTTTCCCCACTCCATTGGTTCTTCATGAATTAATTTATCAATTACCTCAATCTCTTTTGTTTGAAATTCAGGATTTGATTTACACCATTCATTGTGCGTGTTCGGATTTGGAAAAGCTATTGTTAATTTCATTAGCTCAAATTTATTTTTTTCTTTTAAGTGGCTTCTTAGAAGGTGTCCCAATTTTTTCAAAGATGAATTTTACAATTACAGGAGAAAGAATTTTACAATTATCTTTATATCCAAGAACCTTAAGTTCTTTATTAAACGGATTGAGCCATATAATAAAAGTCTCTACGGAAATTTCATAAGAGAAAGCAAGCTGCCATTTATAGTAAGCCTGAACAGGTATGTTTTCTTCTTCTTGCATTAAATTAATGTTCTGACAGATTCATGATAATAATCACTTTTATGCTTCATTACTTTTTCGTGTACTTTCAAAACATCCTTATAATTTGGAATACGTCTGCTAAGCTCTCTATCCCGGCCTTCAAATACATCCTGTGTTTTAAAAATCTCTACGTAATTCACCATTTTCCAAAAAAACTTAGGTATAATATCAATGGAGTGAAAAGTAAAAATTAAGTCAGCCCTCCACATTCTATGATCCACCAGGAAAGTTTTCATCTGCTTATCCGGGGTAGCATCTATATATTTTGTACAGTCTTCCATAAGGATAAGCCCGTCAAATCCCCTTGGATTATTTCTTATAGAGAAAAAATCTATAATGAATTGAAACATTTTTTCGTGATCAGGGTCGTAGAATTTTTTTATTCCCTTGTTCCACCGCTTTATTTGATCATAGCTGATAAGCTGATGTTCATTATATGCTGGCGAGCCATTGACATCTATAATAAGCACCCTTTTATTAGGATGCGCCTTATAAAACTCTATTGCACATTTATTAGTAAATGTGCTTTTCCCTGTTGACTTCCTACCGGCAAGGCATGAAGCAAAATGACTTCTTATCTCTTTTTTCATTTTATTTACCAAATAGTTTTTCCATTAATCCTGGGAAAAATGGCTCAAGCCTTGTGCAAACAATCGCTAGTACTGAAAGAGCCAACATTGAACCGGCAGATGGTTTTGTTTTCTTTATTTCTTCCAAATAATCCGCTAAGGATTCAATAAGTTCTTCTGATTCATCCTTGTCTAATGGAATACGTTTTTCTTCTTCCTTGTAAGCGGCATATCTTAAAAATGCCTTGTATAAATCAGGGTCGTTACTTGCTTCGTTTTCAACCTGCCTTTTTGTTCTATTTTTATTTTCTTCCCAAAAATCCTTACACTTCCTTTCATCTCCATTATTAAGCATAGCGGCTTTATAGGAAGGCTTTAATACGAACTTAAGGCCAATATTTATTTTGCGAACCCAACGACCAGCTGATTTCTGATAATATTCTTTATCAGCCGGATTTATAGGT
>DATMPR010000502.1:0-9061 GCA_035567575.1 Bacteroidia bacterium | reverse complement strand
CATTTGATTTACTGAATCCGTTAGATCTTTCCATGTTCCTGCAACTCCCGGCACGAATGCTTGTCCGCCAAGTTTTCCTTCTGTACCTACTTCTTTTGCTACACGTGTTACTTCAGACGCAAATGCCCGAAGCTGATCCACCATGGTATTAATAGTTTCTTTTAATTGTAAAATTTCTCCGCGTACGTCAGCTGTAATTTTTTTCGACATATCACCATTTGCTACCGCGATAGTTACTTCGGCAATATTACGTACTTGAGTTGTTAAGTTACCGGCCATTTGATTTACAGAATCAGTTAAGTCTTTCCATGTTCCTGCAACACCCGGTACGTTAGCTTGTCCGCCTAATTTTCCTTCTGTTCCTACTTCTCTTGCCACACGTGTTACCTCCGATGCAAATGCCCGAAGCTGATCCACCATTGTATTTAATGTTTCTTTTAATTGTAAAATTTCTCCGCGTACATCCACGGTAATTTTTCTTGACATATCACCACTCGCTACGGCAATCGCCACATCGGCAATGTTCCGTACTTGCGCAGTTAAATTACCTGCCATTTGATTTACAGAATCAGTCAGATCTTTCCAGGTTCCTGCAACCCCTGGTACATCGGCTTGTCCGCCTAATTTTCCTTCTGTTCCTACCTCACGTGCAACACGGGTAACCTCGGATGCAAATCCGCGTAATTGATCCACCATTGTATTGATGGTATTTTTTAATTCTAAAATCTCCCCCTTTACGTCAACTGTAATTTGGCGCGATAGATCTCCTTTCGCAACCGCAGTTGTTACTTCTGCAATGTTACGCACCTGGCCGGTTAAGTTAGATGCCATTTGATTTACCGAGTCAGTTAAGTCTTTCCAAGTACCGCCAACACCTTTTACTTGTGCTTGTCCGCCTAATTTTCCTTCTGTTCCTACTTCTTTCGCAACACGTGTTACCTCTGAAGCAAAAGAGTTCAGCTGACCCACCATTGTGTTGATCGTATTTTTTAACTCGAGAATTTCTCCTTTTGTATCCACAGTAATTTGACGAGATAAGTCACCTTTCGCAACCGCAGTTGTTACCTCTGCAATATTACGTACCTGACCTGTTAAGTTAGATGCCATTTGGTTTACGGAGTCAGTTAAGTCTTTCCATGTACCGCCAACACCTTTTACTTTTGCTTGTCCGCCTAATTTTCCTTCCGTTCCTACTTCAAGCGCCACACGGGTTACTTCAGAGGAGAATGAGTTCAGCTGATCCACCATCGTGTTGATGGTTTTCTTTAACTCTAAAATTTCTCCTTCAACGTTTACTGTGATTTTTTTCGATAAGTCACCATTCGCCACAGCTGTTGTTACCTCTGCAATATTACGTACCTGACCTGTTAAGTTAGATGCCATTTGGTTTACAGAGTCAGTTAAGTCTTTCCAAGTACCGCCAACACCTTTTACTTTTGCTTGTCCGCCTAATTTTCCTTCTGAACCTACTTCACGTGCCACACGGGTTACTTCTGCACCAAATGAATTCAACTGATCCACCATGGTGTTAATTGTATTTTTTAATTCAAGAATTTCTCCCGCAACGTTTACTGTAATTTTTTTCGATAAATCGCCTTTCGCTACAGCAGTTGTTACTTCCGCGATGTTACGTACCTGACCTGTAAGGTTACTTGCCATTTGATTTACTGAATCAGTAAGGTCTTTCCAAACACCGCCAACACCACGTACACGTGCTTGTCCACCTAATTTTCCTTCTGAACCCACTTCAAGTGCCACACGTGTTACCTCAGATGAAAACGAATTCAGCTGATCCACCATTGTATTAATTGTATTTTTTAACTCGAGAATTTCTCCTTTTACGTCAACCGTAATTTTTTTCGATAAGTCACCTTTTGCTACCGCGGTTGTTACATCGGCAATGTTACGTACCTGGCCTGTTAAGTTACTCGCCATTTTATTTACCGAGTCAGTTAAGTCTTTCCAAGTACCGCCAACACCTTTTACCTGTGCTTGTCCGCCCAGTTTTCCTTCTGTACCTACCTCACGTGCCACACGCGTTACCTCAGATGAAAACGAATTCAGCTGATCCACCATCGTATTAATTGTATTTTTTAACTCGAGAATTTCTCCTTTTACGTCAACCGTAATTTTTTTCGATAAGTCGCCTTTCGCTACCGCGGTTGTTACATCGGCAATGTTACGCACCTGGCCTGTTAAGTTGCTCGCCATTTTATTTACGGAGTCAGTAAGATCTTTCCATACGCCACCTACACCTTTTACTTTTGCCTGGCCTCCTAATTTTCCTTCTGTACCTACCTCACGTGCCACACGAGTTACCTCCATCGAGAAGAGGTTCAGCTGTTTCACCATTCCGTTTACCTCTTTCGCGATTCGTAAAAACTCTCCTTGTAATGGATTTCCTTCAATGGATAATGGCATTTCCTGCGAAAGATTTCCTTTCGCAACGGAAGTGATTACGTGTGCGATCTCAATGGTTGGATGCACAAGATCTGAAATAAGCATGTTAACCGAATCAACACAAGAACCCCATGAACCTCTTGCGCCATCAAGTACAACCCTGTTTGTTAACTTTCCCTGTTTACCAATGCTTGTTCCTACTTTCTGAAATTCGAAAACCATTTTTTCATTCAGATCAATAATCTCATTCAGAGTATCACAAATTGATCTTTTTATACCAGCTTGATCGATCGGTAAACGAACAGAAAAATCTCCTTTTTTTACCCGGATCAAGACCTTAAGTAAATCAGTTTCTGTTAAAACTTCTACTTCTCCGCTTATTTGGTTTGTTTTAGAAACTGAACCATTTGTTTTAGAATGCACACCGTTTGAATGAATATGAACGCCATTTGTTTTTGAATGCGTTCCGTTGGTTTTTGAATGAATGCCGTTTGATTTTAACAATACACCGTTTAATTTGGGTATACCGTTTTTAACTTTGGACTTTAACCGTTTAGGTTTAGGGGTTTTAACTTTCATAACCTGGAAAATTAGAGTTTATAATATAGTAATGGAATTTTAAAAAGAACGCAATCCTTTAAAGCTAAATATTCCTTATTGTTTGTCGGAAATTATTCGGTGAAAACTGACCGAAAATAGCCGAAAACGTAAAATAAATAGTTGGCCTCAGAGCAATAGGCGCGTTCCCTTTTAAAGGAATTAACCAATTAAACTAAGGGGTAACTAATATACTAAATAAGATTGATTTTCCGGAGAAGTTCTTTTTTATATTGTTCTCCGATTGGCAAGGGATGCTTGCCTATATAAGCTGTACCTTCCTCTATATTATCGATATGATTTAAGGAAGTTAGATAAGACCTGTGAAGCCGGTAGAATTTATCGGGCGGAAGTTTTTCTTCCATTCCTTTTAAAGTAATATGAACGGTCAGGCGTTTATCGTTGGTAAAAATATTTACATAATCGCCAAGTGCCTGAATATAAATAATGTCCTTTATTTTTATTTTAGTTAATAATGAATTTGATCTTACAAAAATGAAATCCTTATCCTTCTCATTGATTTCAATTTTTTGATCCCTGCTTTCATATAACTCTTTGGCCCGGTCTACTGCAGCCATAAAACGCGATAAACTTACCGGCTTAATAATATAATCGGCAACGTTAAGTTCAAAGGCCTCAACAGCATAATCTTTTTTTGCTGTTATGAGAATAATAATAGGGCGTTTTTCAAGATTTTTAATTAATTCGATTCCGGTCATTCCGGGCATTTCTACATCTAAAAACACAAGATCAATATCTTCTTTTTTAAGATAATTAAATGCTTCAACGGGGTTTTCGCATTCTCCTTTAAGTTCTAAAAAATCAACCTGATTAACCAATTGCTTTACCATTTCCCTGGATACTTTGTTATCATCAACTATTATACATTTCATTTGTTTTGGTTTTAGTGATCTTTAATTATTTATTTTGGCTCAATTTTATGGATCAATATTTCTAATCCTAATCTAAAATATAAAGTTCATGCGGACTTTAAATATACTTTCGATGAGATTTGTTAAAAAATAGCCAGGAACGGAAGAAGAATAGTTGATTTATGTTAAAGAAAGTGATAAGAAGAAAAGCAATTCCATAAAAAACGCTGCACATCAAAAACGTTCTGAATCTAATTCACAACACTAAAATGCTATTGTTCGGCATTTAAAATTCTGCCTTTACCGAAAACGCAATTCCCCAATAAGATCCCGATATAAATTAGCGTTTATTAATTTATTTAAACATGAAAATTATTATACCAATGGCAGGTATGGGCAAACGGATGAGGCCTCATACTTTAACAACTCCCAAACCGCTTATTCCTATTGCCGGAAAATCGATCGTTCAGCGTTTGGTTGAAGATATTGTTAGTGTTTCAACTGAAAAAGTTGATGAGATCGCTTTTGTAATTGGTCGTTTTGGAAAAGAAACCGAAGAAAGTTTAAAAAAAATAGCCATCGATCTTAAAGCTAAAGCCAGTATTTATTATCAGGACCAGGCACTTGGAACCGCTCATGCCATCTTATGCGCGAAAGAAGCACTTAATGGAAAAGTAATTATTGCTTTTGCCGATACGCTTTTTAAAGCAGATTTTAAATTAGACGATTCGAGACAAGGAATTATTTGGGTGCAGAAAGTTGCTGATCCAAAACCTTTCGGCGTTGTAAAATTAAATGAGAAAAATATAATTACTGATTTTGTTGAGAAACCCGATATGTTTGTATCTGATCTTGCTATTATTGGCATTTATTATTTTAAAGATGGCTACAATCTCAGAAAGGAACTTGAATATCTTATTGAGAACAACATAAAAGATAAAGGTGAATATCAGTTAACCAATGCTCTTGAAAACATGAAAAATAAAGGTGTGTTGTTTAGTCCGGGAAAAGTTACCGAATGGCTCGATTGCGGAAACAAAGATTCAACTGTTTATACTAACCAACGTATTCTTGAATTTAATATTGAGGAAAATTTAGTTTCAAAAACACATAGTTCCCACAACTCTGTTATTATTGAACCTTGTTATATCGGCGAAAACGTGAAACTTATCAATTCAATTGTTGGCCCTCATGTTTCTATTGGAAAAGATTCTGTAATTGAAGATTCCATTATTAAGAATAGCATCGTGCAAAACAATTCAAAAATTTCTACAGCTAATATCCGAAATTCGATGTTTGGAAACTGCGTTGATTTTAAAAATCATTTTTCTGAATTAAGTATGGGAGATTATAGCGTACAGCACGCTAAACAGTAGGCAGTAATTAGTAGGCAGAAGTCAGTAAGCAGTTTTAGTTTTTAAAAAAGATTGAGTTTGTTCAGTAACTCTTTTTTATATTGTTCGCCAATAGGAATACTATGTTTACCGATATAAGCTGTGTTTTCTTCCACTTTATCAATATGACTTATAGCTACAAGATAAGAACGGTGTAACCGGAAAAACCGATTGGCCGGTAATTTTTCTTCAATGTTCTTAAGGGTTGAATGCACCAGGTTGTGTTTACTTTGAGTGAAAATTTTTACATAGTCACCAAGTGCTTGTATGTATATTATATCTTCTAATTTAATTTTAGTGAGCGCTGAATTAGAACGGACAAAAATGTAATCGTGATCTTTTTCATTTATTTCAACTTTTCCACCTTTACTGTCATTTATTTCTTTAGCACGGTCAACAGCCGCAATAAAACGCGATAATGTAACGGGCTTTATTAAGTAATCCGCTACATTAAGTTCAAAAGCTTCAACAGCGTAATCTTTTTTAGAAGTAACTAAAATAATAATGGGGCGCTTCTTAAGATTTTTTATTAATTCGATCCCGGTCATTCCGGGCATTTCAACATCCAAAAAAACGAGATCAACTGCTTCGGTTTCCAGGTAATTAAATGCTTCTAACGGTCCGGTGCATTCTTTCTTAAGATTTAAAAAATCAACCTGGTCTATTAATAGCTTGAGAGCATTACGCGCCATTAAATTGTCATCTACAATAATACAATCCATTTATTAATTTTATAACCAAAAATAACAATAAAATTAAGAATTGAAGAATGTTAATGGAAATTAAATGATAGCAGAATAAGATCTATAACGAATGACCTTGAATTTCTTTATTTGCCGAATAGTTTTCCTCGTGTTTTTCTTCGCGGGAGCGGTTAAAAAAGTGTTTAAGCAGACTGGTTCCTGCGGATTTGATCTTGGGAGCACTTCCTGCAACAGCAATTTGTAAAAGCGTTCCGGCTATCTTTTTTATAGGATTAATAGTTGAGCCAAAAACCACTTTTTTCGTAAGGTAACCGGCTACCAGTCCAACTACACCTGTTAGCATGTTGTCTTTTAATGAAGATGTTCCGGCTGTCTCTTTAAATGTGTTTTTGATGAGGTTAACCGGTTTTAAATTTTCTTTGATAACATTTAATTGCTCTTTTATGGCAATTCCTTCATTCACTTGTTTTATTTCAAGTTCATGAATAGCATTTTTCAGTTCAATCGCGTTCGTTATCTTTTTCATTTTTTAATGAAGCAAGCTTGCTTCGTTATTTTTTGGTTACTGATAGCTCGACAAGTTCACCGGAAATACTAATTAAGAGCGTGGGTAATAATAGAGTTGGTGACAGGCTTCTTAATACTATCTCTTAATAAGTATAAAACAACTCCGAGAATTCCATAAAACCCGGCTACACAAAAAAGCCCATAATATGTTTTTCCCAGTATTTCACCAAGCCATAAGGCAGCACCAATACTGGCAACAAGAATAAACATGAAAATAAAAAGTGCTATAAAAACGTAAGATACAGTTGTTGAAACGGCATCAGCGGTTTTATCTATAGCTTTCAGCTTTAACAGATCGAAACTGGTTTTGCCGTATGTTTCAACTTTTTCAACTAACGACTCTATTGCACTTTTTTCATTTTCCATTTTTTCTAATTTTCGGAGTTGTTTTTTTAACCTATAGCATTTTTAGCGTCTTTTTTGAACTCGTCAATTTTTGCTTTCCCATTTTGCGCAATGATCTTGGCTTCTTCTTTAACTTCGCCAAATTTATTGGTCATGTCATTCATTAATTCGTCGAATTTTTCTTTTAAAGCGTCAGTGTAATCTTCACTTGTTTTGCTAATTTTTTTCCTGGTCACTGACCCTTTGTCGGGTGCTAATAACACTCCCAATAATGCACCTGCGGCTGCGCCTGCCAATACACCCAATAAAACTTTTCCTGTACTCATAATATTGATTTTTTTAGTTGTTTTTTAATTGAATTATTTTTTTACTCAATCCGTTTAACTTTTCACGATCACTAAATATTTTGAAGCACTCCAGAATTTTTCAGGATTTGTAATTAAAATATTTTTAACCAGTTTTTTATCCTTAGTATCCATATCCAAAGTATAAGAATCTGCAGGATGGGTAGTAATGATCTTTGCTCTGTCGTTAACCGGAATGCTTCCTGTTTGTGTGTAATCAATTTTGGTAAATTTGTTCTTATCGAAATTATCACTCAGTTTGGAAGTTTTTCCAATACCTAATAATCCGCCCTTACGGTCGATAACTTGTGCTTCCTGCAGATCTTTTGTTTCGCCAATTACATAATAAGCGGTATGAAGATCAGAAACGTTTTGTTTGATAGTTTCCGATTGTGCTAAATTTTGTCCGGTTAAAGTATCAACCTTTGTTTGTAATTGCGCTACCTGAAGATCAAGTGAAGTTAACCTGTCATTTAATAAACTTAACTCAATCGTTTTTTGGGTTAATTGATTATTTAAAGTGGCAATTGTTTCTTCAAGATGCGCATTTTTTTTGGATGAATTTTTTAATTTTCGTTTAAGTTCAATTATCTTTTCAGCGTTTTGATTCATCAGGTTATTGATGGACGCGATCTGATCATTAATACGGCTTTTCTGATCTATTTTAAAATCACGACTATATTTTGGCGTATTAACATTAATGAACTGTTGTTTGGCCGCAACCGAATCAAGATTGCGTTCTATTTCGTTAAAGGATGAGATGAATTGATTGATGGATTCTTCCCGCTCATTAGCGATCTGAAGGAGTGAATCTTTCTGGACATTTGCGCGTGTAAGATCTTTATCGCTTAACTTAAGATCGTTGCACGATGTCACAAAAATTGTTGCTGCAATTAGAATTAGTTGTTTCATAATGGTTTTTGGTTTTTAATTTTCTGTAAACTTACATTGCTTTCATCCCGGGAATTTTCATATTCGGTAAAGCAGGATTTTTAATAGCTTAAACCCGATTTATTTTGTTGAGATTGAAAATAAAGTAGTATTTATGTAAGGAAGTCTGTTTGGTAAAACCTTTTATTATTTTAACCGGTTAACGGATAACAGACTCGCGTACCATTTCGTTGGTCATGGAAGAAGGTTGGAAAATAACCATGTTCCCATTATCCGTTGCGCCAACCTGACAAACCGATAGGTCTTACCAAACAGAGCTTCCTTTATCCCGTAGGATCAAAATCCAACGGAATGAATTATTTTATTTTTCCGACCAGTTCCCGATCTTTCGAATTTGCATTTTCCTGAATGTTATGATGGATCTTATATCTTTTTACCATTTCAACAAGCTCATCATAATATTCCTGCAATTTTTTCAGGTTCACATCCGGATCCTTTTCGTTAGGATTAGTTAAGGTCATTTCTGAGGGAAAACCAGCCAGCTCCGGATAATTTTCCTGTATCACTGCCGTTATGGCCATGATTCTTTCTGTAAGCGTTTTTTCGGATTCCATTTTTTAAGTGTTTTATTTAACGTCGATGATCTTTAATTCAACTCTGCGATTTAACTGACGCCCGTCAGGGTCATCACTTCCATCTGCTTTTTTATTAGGAGCAATAGGATCGGATTCTCCATGAGCCGCTGCTGTCAGGCGTTTTTCTTCAATTCCTTTTTGTTTTAAATAATTTACAACAGCCGCAGCTCTTGCTTTTGAAAGCGCGATATTATAATCGTCGGTTCCCTTCGAATCGGTATAACCCGCGATCTCTATTGCCAGATCAGGATGGTTTACTAAAAACTCGTAAAGTTTATTCAACTCTGTATTTGAATAGGGACGAAGCTCTGA
>DATMPR010000501.1:0-2839 GCA_035567575.1 Bacteroidia bacterium | reverse complement strand
ATTAGCGTTAGAGATAAATGAATATAAAAGATCATTAGCAGCTGAAGAGGAACGGAATAACCAATTGACCAGCGAAAATGAAAAATTAAATATTGACGCGATCAGTCAAACTGTTACTTACGATAATCTTAAAACAGAATTTAATAAAGCAGAAAAAGACGCTTACACCGCATACTATGTAAATGGTACAAGGAAAGAACTTAAAAAAGCTGAAGTTATTGAAAAGAAAAGTTTGTTAGGCATTGGAGTGGATAAATTAAACTCGAATGCATCGCCCGAAAAATTTGAGAAAATAGATACACGTACAACTCTTGAAATTCCGGTTAATGCTAAAGATGCTAAAATTGTAACAGCTCATAATGCAGGTTCTTATAAATGGCAGGAAGAGGGAGACGGAACTAAGTTATTATGCATCACCGATCCGGAAGCATTTTGGCAAAAATCGAAATATTTAGTAATAGAAGTTAAATAAAAGCGTTTTAACCCTTAAAACAGGAATTATGAAAAAAATAATTTTTTTGATATTCATAGTTTTAGTAACAATAAACGGCTGCAAAAAAGCACCGCTTGGTTCAGCAGAAGAAAAAATCACACCTGAAAATTTTCTTTCAGGTAAGATGTATGACAAAATAGCAATAGAAGTAGTTAATGAAAAGGGATATGAACTTAATTCCCAAACTATAAGTAATTTACAAAACTTTCTTTCAAGCCGTTTAAATAAACCTAACGGGATCGTTATAAACGTACGGGAACTTCCAAATCAGGGTAGGAGCACCGTTAGTTTAAATGATGTGGCAAATATTGAGAAACAATTCAGACTCAGTTTTTCAAAGGGAAGTACTTTGGCGGTGTTTGTATATGCGGGGGCTGTTGATTATTCTGCAAGTGCGGGTAACGCGAAAGTATTAGGAATTGCATACGGAAACACATCAATTGCTTTATTTGGCAAAACCATTAGCAGTTATTCGGGTGGATTAACGCAGCCGCCACGGGCGATTTTGGAATCAACTGTTATTGAACATGAATTTGGCCACTTGATGGGTTTGGTTGATAATGGAACTAACATGGTAGAATATCATCTGGATGCGGCGAATGGCAAACATTGCAATCATAAAGATTGTTTGATGTATTATACTGCAGAAACATCAGATATAGTTGCAAACTTATTAGGAGGAGAGGTTCCGGCACTCGAAAACTTTTGTGTCAGAGATCTGCAATTCAATGGCGGGAAGTAATGAGTCACGCGAACTAACAAACGGGTGCCGGTTTAAGGTTAAGGTTTTTCCTCTCCTTTCTATTGCAGAGCCCTTCTTCGGAAGGGCTTTTGCTTTCGAATAAAATTCGGATAATTCGTAATATCTATTGATGGATATCAATTTTTTAGTATTTTTGCGGCGGAGAAATGGCAGAGTGGTCGATTGCGGCAGTCTTGAAAACTGTTGAGGGTCATACCTCCGGGGGTTCGAATCCCTCTTTCTCCGCCACTGAACTAACCCCCACTTATATGGGGGTTTTGTTTTTTTCACACCTACAAGGCATTTTTAGAAATAAATTTCGTATCTTTAAGGTATCAAACACCCCCTCAACATTTAATGCATTTTACAATGAAAAAGCATATATTAATATTCGTTTTAGGGTTGTTCTTCCTTCAGAATCAAGCTTCGGTAACAGCCTATTTTAATTACGGAGTTTTTAATGTGCCATCCGGTTCTCCTTTTATTGAAACGTATCTGACAGTAATTGGTAAATCAATTAAGCACTTACCGGTAGCAGGCGGTTTGCAAGGTTCAGTTAATATTAAAGTTGTAATTACTAAAAATGGTGAATTATACACCGGCGATAATTATAATTTAATGAGCCCTGTTGATAAGGACACATTAACCGTTTCAAGCTTTATTGATAATCACCGTTACGCTTTGCCAAATGGGGCTTATACTATCGAAATTACATTGGCTGACAATAATGACCTTAACCAGAAAAAATTTACGTATAAAGAAAATGTAGTAATTAATTATTCTAAAAATGAAATCACCTGTTCAACTATTCAGCCTTTAGAATCATTTGCAAAAACCGTGAATCAAAGCTCCATTTCTAAGAGTGGTTACGATCTAATTCCTTATAACGTAAATTATTTTCCTAACAATTTAAACAAATTGGCTTTTTATTTTGAAGCTTATGGTACAGATACAATTTTAGGAAAAAATCAGGGCTTTGTTTATCAATACCATATAGAACGCAAGGAAGATCTGTTTAAACCGGAAGGACTGTCAGGTTATAAAAAACAAATGACTGCAAAAGTAAATCCTTTATTGGCGCAAATAGATATTTCGAAGCTTGAATCAGGTAATTATTATTTGATAATCGAATTAAAAGATAAAAATAATAAAACTCAGCTCGAGAAGAAATGGTTTTTTCAAAGAAGCAGTAATGTTAAAGCTCCAATAGTGAAAAAAGAAAACCGTTCTGTGTTTGAATTTTTTGGAGAGTATAATAATATAGATACTTTAAAAATGTTTGTTGAGTGTTTGTGGCCAATTTCCACTTCGCTGGAGCGTGATTGGCAAATTAATCAAGCTCTAAAAAAAGATCCGACCTTAATGAAAAATTATATTGTCAACTTCTGGCAAACCCGCGCGGGAGATTCGCTTGATCCATTGCAATTATGGCTGGCATATTATGAACAGGTAAAAATCGTAAACAGAACATTTAAATGCGGTAAACAAAAAGGTTTTTACACCGATAGAGGCCGTATGTATCTGCAATATGGTAAACCTGATCAGCGCGTTATGCAGCCAAGCGAGCCTTATTCATATCCTTATGAAATTTGGCAATGGTATCG
>DATMPR010000500.1:0-5103 GCA_035567575.1 Bacteroidia bacterium | reverse complement strand
GAAGGGCAAGGAATAACCATTCCGCCGACATAACGACTTATTATAGCATTTTTCGATGCGTTATATATTTGACACTTATAGGATTAGAAAATGCTATAATATTGCGTTATGTTAATGTAGCCTTTGGGCGCAGACCGTTAGGTCAAGCAAGTGGAGAGAGTAAAAATTTCATCGTAGAGATGTTACTACGACCTTTAGGTCGACTAAGCATTATCATTTTATTTGTTTGTACATTTTATTTGATAATGCCTATTGCAGATTACAATCGTGAAGTTAAAGGAAATGAAAATGATAACTTACAGAATCGTGTTTGTCAGAACAATATTTCAAAATTTCCATCAGAAAAAGTAAACCAGAAAACATCGCAGCAAGCGCAGCGCCTCTCGAAATCAGCCACTCGTTTCTTTTTGCCTTATTCTTCTCGATACCTTCGTTAATTACATCCTGTTCGTATCCTACAAAAGCAATTCCCTTAACAGTTATGTTGTATTCAGTATTATGTATATTTATAACGTATTCTTTAAATCTTAATTCAAGTACATAATTATGAATCGTTGTGTCTGATGGTTCTGGTTTTATTGTTCGCTTACAATATGAATGAATAGATAAATAAGAAACGTTTGGATTATTTTCTATATAAGCAAGAATTAAATCAAGGTTTTTATATACTTGTTTTTCTTTATCTGTCATATCTCTAAGATACGAAGATTAGCTGAAATTTTTACAGACGTGTAGGGCTGTGCGATATGCAGAATGCCATTTATGACCGAAGGGAATCGGCATTGTGGGGCTACTTACCCGAAGGGCAAGGAATAACCATTCCGCCGACATAACGACTTATTATAGCATTTTTCGATGCGTTATATATTTGACACTTATAGGATTAGAAAATGCTATAATAAACATTATGTTAAGTAAATTAAAACTACAAACCTACAACAAAATGTCAAGTATTAGAACAAAAAAAGACAGATTTTTCAACCTATTCTTTCAATTAATTAATTTTCTAATGTGATGTTTTAAGACAACTACTTACCCTTATTTAGTCTGGCAGTCATTTCTGCTGCTTTTGATTCGTTCCCTACTAATAAATACAACCTGCGTAAAGATTGTAAAGTTGAGCTATCATCCGGTTTAAACTCTAAAGCCTGCTCAAAATTAGGAATTGCTTTTTTATAATTTTCGGTGCATTTTGCCATAACTTCTTTTTGCTTTGCAGCCATTTTTGCAATTGTAGCATCACCCATCTCTTTATTATAAATATAAGTTCCGTAATTATAATACAACGCTCCTAAATTATACAAAGCGTTAAAACTGTATTCAGTATTAGTTGGTTTCAACTCAACAGTTTTTTTGTAATGCTCTTCTGCTTTTGCAAATAACTCATTAAAGTTTGCCGGCTTATCTAAATCCTTATCTTTTCCGTCGGCACCTTTTGTTTTTGGATTTGCCATTCCGTCAAATGTATTTGCAGTAATTAAATGTAAAACCGCGTTATTCGGATCTTTTTCAAGGGCTACTAATAAATTTTTAATTGTCTCTTCCTGCTTGCCTGATTTAATATAATACTCAGTTTCTAAATTCAATAAAGTAACATCGTTCGGATATAGTTTTCTTCCTTCTTGCAAAGTCGCAAATGCGCTTACAGTATCCTGAATATTTACTTTTGCATTATACAAATACTGATACGTTCCGGCATTTGCCATTTTCTCATCTATCATGCGCTGATTGATTTTTACAACCTTTGCGTAATTTTTTGCTTTTTGTGCAGATAAAGATGCGTTAAACAAACTAACGGTGTCCTTCCTGCCCTGATTAACCATGCTGCTCAAATTAAATGAACTCTCAAAGTAATCAGAAGCTTCATCATATTTTTTTCCTTTATAGGCCCCCACTGCTAAATTATTTAAGTCATCGATCATTGATAAACCTGTTGTCAATAATTCCTGGAAATAACTTTTATCTTTTACGCTTGTTTTTACATACTCGAAAGATTTAATTGCTTCGCCAAACTCTTTTGTACTCACATTGCTATAAGCAATTTCCATTCTTTGTTTTTTATCACCCGAAGTGGCCGCGGCTTTTTCTTCTTCACTTTTTAAACTGTTTTTAAACAGTTCGTAATAGATCTGTGTTTTGTAAACGTGAGTTTTCGGATTGTCTTTGGTCTCTTCGTTAGCAGTTGCAACATCAATAGCTTCTTTTGCTTTAAATAAATAAGACGGATCCGGTTTTTCCTTTAGAGTAGATTGATAATCGGTTAAACCACGCCAGGCCGCATTTATTTTTGATTTTTGAGCGACACAAATGCTGCTTATAGATAATAGTAACGAAAATGCGATTGTTTTTTTAAACATATAGTTCAAATAGTTTATTTATATTTTTCTGCTTTCTCAGTTTCGCCAAGTTTCATTAATAACTGACGTAAACGCTGCTTGGTTGCTTTATCAGGATTTACTTCGTAAGATTTTTCGAAATACACAACTGATTTTTTCCAATCTACTAAAGCTTTCGCATCAAAGTCTTTTGCTTTAGCTGCTTCTTTTGGAGGAAGATCTCCGGCTTTTTTACTCCACTCATTACCTTTATTAAAGTAAACAACACCTAAATTATAATTAGCTACTTCATATTCAGGTTTTATTTCAAGCGCTTTTAAATATTCAGCTTCTGCTTTGTCAGGCTCGTTAGTCTTGGTATAAATGTTTGCTAAAATAGCGTGCAACACTTCGTTATCGTTTAAAGAAATAGCCGATTGCAATTTCTCTTTTAACTGTGCTGATTTGCCTTGTGCTAAATAAATATTAATTTCGAGATTGATCAGATCCATATTGTCATCAAACAATTTTTTACCCTGATCGATATAAGTTAAAGCTTTCACTGTATCTTTCTGTCCCAGCATAATATTGGTCATGTGAATAAAGATCTTCGGGTCTTTATAATTGATCGCAATTAATTTATCCGCAAACTCGATCATTTTCGGGATATCGTTTGCACCGGCATACATTTCAAATTTATTATAGAGTAATTTTTCTTTTGTAAGGTTATTCCGTTTCATCCCCTGATCAAAATCATAGATCAAAGCGTTTTCCACCATATCATAACATTTTACAGCTTTATCAAATTGCTTATTGCCGCCGTACCATTTAGCTTTACGGTTAACAGCTGCGGATGCAACTACTATTGGACCCTTTACATCATCTTTATAAATAGGGCTTTTTGCGTTTTCTTTCAGGTCAATTTTTAAACAATTCATATAAGCTTCCAAAGCTTTTTCTTCAGCTTCCATGTCAAGGTTTCTTACCTTCTCATCCTTATCTTCATAAATAGCACGGTAAACTTCACCGCGGTACATCCACATTTTCGGATTGTTCTTTGTGCTTTCATTTTCAGCTGCAGCATCAGCCGCGGCTTTTGCTTTATCGTATTCTTTACTTTTTAAATAGTTATAAGAATTCAATACCTGATTGTTTTGCGAAAAAACAAATGCGGTAAAAAAAGCAAACGAAATGGTTATTATAGATTTCATAAAAATTTATTAGTCAACCGAAATTTTCTTTAGTTTAACATTCTTTAATTCCTCTTTAGTTTTAGCGTCTTTTAAAGCGCGTTCAAATTGTGCTTCAATTAATGGCTTATCACCAACAATTACAGTTGTCATTTTATTTAAGTCAAAAGATTTTTTGATCTGAGCATTCACATCTTCTTTAGTCATTTTTTTAAGAATTGCATTTTGCTGCTCAGTATAATCTTTTGGCAAATTGTAACGGATTATTCCCGACAAGTAACTTGCTTTTTGGAATGGAGCTTCGTAACGCAAAGCTTCTTCATTTAATAAAGAGTTTTTAGTAAATTCTAATTCTTTATCGGTAATTCCATTCTCCTGATAATTTCGGAATTCTTTTGTCACTTCAAATAATGATAAAGCCGTAGCCGGACGTTTTACCGAAGCGCTGATAGTAAACATACCATTGTATTTACCGCCTGAAAATCCTGAACGGATACCATAAGTATAGCCTTTATCTTCGCGTAAATTTAAATTTAAGCGGCTGTTAAATGCACCGCCAAACACAAAGTTAGCAACACGGTTTTTGAAATAATCGCCTGTAGCATCAAATTTAATGGATGGATATCCCATCATAATTACAGATGAAGGAGCAGCAGTTTTATTATTTAAATAGAACTGTGGTTCGGTTGTAGCAACCGGTTCAGGTATCGGCTGAAGTTTTACTTCTTTATGTGACCACTTATTTAAAAATTCAAGCTTCGGCATAATTTCAGCTTCAGTAACATCACCTACCACTACTAAATTAGCAACTGATGAAGAATAGAAATTATCGTAGTATTGTTTTACATCAGCTAATTCAATATTCTCAATTGTCTTTACGGTAGGATCTAAACCTAAAACAGAGTTACCATAAATTGCGAATTGATAAGCTTTACTTGCAATAGATTGCGCGCTTGTAGCAGAGTTTTTAACCTGCTCTTTATATTGTTTTTTTGCCAGTTTAAAATCTTCAGGTCGGAAACCCGGATTTAATAATCTTTCTTCCAGTAATTTTAAAGTAGCGTCAAGATTTTTTTTCTGGGTTGTAATATTAATTGATGTTTGAGATTTATTTGCAGAAAAACTAATAGAACTTCCTAATTTTTCTTCCTCAGCTGAAATCTGTTCAGTAGTGAAATTTTTAGTCCCCTCCTCCATCATGTTCGCAGTCATTTCAGCAACACCTATTTTTTTTAATTGATCAGGTGTTAATACTAAACTTCCTCCATCCATAGAAATTACTATACTGATAATTGGACTTTCAGTTGTTCTTGTACCTATCACAGGCATTCCGTTTTTAAGTTTAGTTTGGAAAAAATCAGGAGTTTTAATTGGTTTCACCGCTCCTGAAACAGGACGAACAGCACGGTCAAATTTATCAGGATTTGGCGTGTAAATTAAACCTGCATATTCAGGACTTGGAGGGAAATTAGCACCAGCATAAGGATTAATTGATTTAACTGAATCTTTTTGATTCATGATGGGGTATGTATTTAAAATAGCAGCACCGGAACCTTTAATATATTTTGCGAACACGCGTGCAATATCTTCTTTAGTTA
>DATMPR010000499.1:0-6108 GCA_035567575.1 Bacteroidia bacterium | reverse complement strand
CAGCCGTAAAATAAAAACAACAAATGTCACCATACCGATCGGTTTAAAAATGTTAACCAAAGAATTCTCAGGTTTCAGATATTTTGGTGCATTTGGCGGCGATCTGGGTTTAAGGGTTGCTGCAAAAGCGACGGATACTTATACTTATAAATTCGACTACACCGCGTCAGGTACAACAATAACTTCGGGCGGTACAAGTCAGACTTATGATATTGGGAAAGATTGTTCGCTTGTTCCGTTCCGTTTTGGGATGAATATTGGTTTGGGTACAGAATATAGAATGGCAGGTTCTACCTCTTTATTTTTAAGCGTTAATTACTTCCGGTCGTTTACCAATTTAATGCGCACCGATTCTAAATTCAATACTACAGGTGCAACGATCGATTCTAATAACAAAATTACATTTACGCATTTGCAGCAAAAATTAATGATGAGCGCCATTAAAATAAACATCGGAATTATGTTTTAATACATAACTCAAGCATTTAAAGTCCCGCTCAGGCGGGATTTTTTATTTTTATATATTTGTAAGCGTGAAAAGAAAAGAAGTCATAACCCACATTTCAAACTGGCTAAAAGATTATTCCGACAGATCTAAAACCAATGGTTTTGTTATTGGGATAAGCGGAGGTATTGATAGCGCAGTTACTTCTACACTTTGCGCTTTAACAGCAAAAAAAGTTTTTGTTTTGAATTTGCCAATTCATCAAAGTCAAACCGAATTCGACCGCAGTGTTCAGCATATTGAATGGCTCCAGAAAAATTTTAAAAATGTAGAAACACAGACCGTTGAACTCAGTGATATCTTTAAAGGTTTCACCAAAGATCTGCCATCTAATATACAAGATTTTTTAACCATGGCCAATGTGCGTTCACGCGTACGCATGATCACACTTTACGCATTTGCATCACATCATAAATTATTAGTAGCCGGCACCGGAAATAAAATAGAAGATTTTGGTATTGGTTTTTTTACAAAGTATGGAGATGGGGGAGTGGATCTGAGTCCGATCGCTGATCTCACCAAAACGGAAGTCTACGATCTAGCTGCCGAATTAAACATTGTTGATAGCATTCAAAAAGCCCGTCCGACTGATGGTTTGTATCACGATGACCGCACCGATGAAGATCAGATCGGCGCAACTTATCCTGAATTGGAGTGGGCAATGGATCATGTTGAGAATAAAAAAACAGATTCTCTTAACGACCGTCAAAAAATTGTTCTCGAAATTTATAATTCACGTAACCGCGCCAATAAACATAAAATGGAGGCGATTCCGGTTTGCGTGATTCCAAAGGAATTAAAAAAGTAATTGCAAAACGCAATTCCAGTCGCCACAAAAACACCAAAACACAAAACCCCACAAAAAACAAAACACAATTTAGTAGATTTAGAGCTTTTGTGCTTTAGTGGCAATAATTTTATTCGGTTCGTTGGATAATGATTTTACTTATAGATCAACACTTCCATTTTTCCATCACTTTTCATGTAACCTCTGTACATTCCTGCCGAATTAAAAGGCATGGTTATATTTCCTTTTGCATCAATTCCAATTAAACCGCCTTCGCCGCCAAGCTCTTTTAATTTTTTGTTTACTACTTCATCGGCCGCTTTTTCTAAACTCAATCCTTTATATTCCATTAATGCCGAAACATCGTAAGCAACAACTGAGCGTATAAAAAATTCACCATGACCGGTACATGAAATTGCGCAGGTTTTATTATTGGCATAAGTTCCTGCTCCTATAATGGGAGCATCTCCAACCCGACCGTATTTTTTATTCGTCATGCCACCGGTTGAGGTGCCAGCTGCAATATTTCCGTATCTGTCAAGCGCAGCTACACCAACAGTTCCGAATTTTTTGTCGGGATATTCCGATGGAGTTAATGAACCATGATCTAATTCTGTTTTTTCTTCTTTCTTAATTTTTTGTAATTGATCCCAGCGTTTTTGTTCGAAGAAATATGCAGCATCGGCCGTATCGCATTTACAGGTCTTGGCAAATTTTTCTGCACCGGTTCCCACCATCATCACGTGCTGCGATTTTTCCATCACGCATCTTGCTGCTGTAATTGGGTTTTTTATTGTTCTTACACCGGCTACTGAGCCCGCTTTCAAAGTTTTTCCATCCATAATGGCGGCATCCATTTCATTTTTACCATCTGCAGTAAATACAGAGCCTTTTCCGGCATTAAATAAGGGAGAATCTTCTAAAATTTTTATCGAAACAACAATTGCATCCAGACTTGTTCCACCTTTGCTTAAAGTATCATAACCTGCTTTTAAAGCTTCAGTTAATTTATCGGTATAAGATTTTTCAAGATCGGGAGTCATGTTCGATTTTAAAATTGTACCTGCACCGCCATGAAGAACGATCGCAAAATCTTTGTTCAAGCCTTTTGTTTTTTCCTGGGATTGTAAACCGAAATAAAATAAAACAGCAAAAAGAAAATAAGTAGTTTTTTTCATGAGGAAGAAATTGTATCTCAAATGTAAAAATTAAGCCGCAGATTGCACAGATTAACATGGATAAAGTTCTTTTTTAATCTGCGAAAATCTGCGGCTATTTAAAACCAACCGCGGCATAACCTACCCAATGACGAATATTTGCCTTTGCGGTTACACCCATTGTTCCAAGATCGTTTACCGGAATGTGTTTGTTTTCGATACTTGTTCCATAGCCTAAAATTGTTCCCTGCAAAGGCTTTTTAAAAATCAATTCCGATAATTTTGTTGAGGTGAGTAAGCCAAGCGGAACGGAATATCTCCCGCACCAGGTCCATTTGTAAGCTTTATGATCTTTTTCATCAACAGTATAATCAGTAAATTTTTTCACTTTTGTTGAATCTACGTTTCCTTGAAAACAAGCATTCATTATTTCGTATTCGTGCTCAACCGCTTTTTTATATCCTGCGGTATCGGCACCATAAAAAGCAAAATTTTTACCGCCCCAGTCTTCATCACCGTAATGTACCGCGTCTGCCGAAATAACTATGGCCACGTCTTCGCCCCATTTTAAATTTTTCTTTTTAAGAACAGATGCAATTGCTTTTGAAAGGGGCGCAGCAATTTCTTCCATGCGTTCATAATTCATGTACGGAACTAAAATCGAAATAATTTCCAAATTCTTATTATAATATTGTAGAAAAGGAATCTCAGCCTCCACCGAATGTTCTATTTTCTCCATGGAATCATTTACCTGATATATGGATTTCGGTAACTGCGCCATGATCTCTTCACGCAAAGCCGAGACTTTAACATTACCATAAGGTCCGCGCCAATGCGTATACGAATCAAAAATAATTTCATTTTCCAGATTTAAATTTTTTGCTTTATGCGCCACACCAAAAAGTATTACGGTTTTAGCTTTTATATTTTGCAAAGCCAAAGGATACAAATATCCCGCATAAGTATAATCATCGTGCGGACTAATAACTGTTTTCCAAATGGTTTTATTATTTATTCCGCCTTCTGTTTGTTTTTTCTTTAAGATAGCAGATTGATTTTCATCGATCCGTTTCATTATGGCATCCATTTGTTTCGCTGTACAAGCAAAACCAATCGTATCTGCTAAAGAGCGAATCCTTATGCTTTGCGAAAAATTATTTCTGAAACAAAAAACAAACATTATACTCACTAAGTAGCGCATGCTTAAATTTAGTCACAAAAACACCAAAACACAAAATCCCGCAAAAATAGCTTTTACATTTAGTGGGATTTCGTGCTTAGAGCTTTAGTGGCGATAATTTCGTTACACTTTTATTCCAATTACAAGTATATCATCCGTCTGTTCTTCATCCTGTTTCCAGTTATTGAAAGAATATTCTAAAAAAGCTTCCTGCTCATCAATTCCCATTTCGCTTGCGGTTTTTATGAGTTCTTTAAAGTTTACTTTGTTCAACTTTTTGTTATGTTCGCCACCAAACTGGTCAACATAACCATCGCTATATAAATAAACGCAATCGTTTTTTTGTAATTGATAAGTGATAGTGTCAAAACGTTTCTCAACACCCGAATAAAATCCAAGGGGGTATCTGCTGCCTCTGATCTCGATCACACCTTCTTTACCTGCAACTATAATTGAACGGAAAGCACCCGAAAATTTTAATTCGTTATTGGCTTTCTTTAATTGAATCAAACCTACATCCATTCCATCATTAAATGGCTCACAAGAATTTTTGTGAAGCGCTTTTTCCAATTCTTCATCCAGAGCCTGTAAAATTGATCCCGGTTCGGTAATTTTTTTATTCAGGAACACTTCTTTAAAAGCAGAGTTCGCTACCATGCTCATCATCGCACCCGGTACACCGTGACCGGTACAATCTACTGCCGCGGCGTATTTGTAATTTTCATCTTCATGAACCCAATAGTAATCACCACTCACAATATCTTTTGGTTTGTACAGCAGAAATGATCCTTCAAAAACATTTTTTATAATTTCTGATGTTTGCAAAATAGATTCCTGGATACGTTTTGCGTAAACGATGCTGGCGGTTATATCCTTATTTTGCTCAGTTAGTTTTTCGTTCTGTTCAATTAATTTCCGCTCACTGTTTTTCTTTTCAGTAATATCATAACCAATACCAATTAATTGTTCATCGTTTAAGTATGATACACTCCAGCGTACCCATTTTTGCCCTCCATACGATGTTTTTAATACGTGCTCAAAAGTTTGGGTGCTTGCATCTCCATTTTTAAATAAATTCAAAAGCTTATGTTTGATCTCAATACCTTCCGGTTTTGAGAAACGTGTTGCTTCCCACCAATTATTGCCCAATAACTCATTAGATCTGTAACCTAAAAGTTGTTGAGCCGATTTACTTACATAATCGGCACTTCCATCATTGTTTAAAACAACGATCAGTGCATTTAATTTATCCAGGATCTGCTCCTGTATGTCAAGCGTTACCATGTGAATGGATTTTTTTAGGGGTTTGTAAAAGAAAATTAAAGGAAAAAGAGACAATAATTAACACATACAATAAGAGCGATTGATAAATCGCAACGTATTGTTCAGAATAATAATATTTGTGTTAAATGTCATTTATTGGGACAAATGTATAAGTTTTTTGATGAATGCAAAAATTAATTTCATTTTAGCCGCAGATTTCACGGATTTTCACAGATTATGTACGTAACAAAATCCGCGTTAATCTGCGAAATCTGTGGCTTATTTTGTCCTACCTTTGATTACAATGCCAATAAAAGAAGACATAAAAAACAAAGCCGACATTGAACTAATGATCCGCACATTTTATGCATCATTATTAACGGATGAGATCATAAAACCTGTATTTGTAAACACAGATTTTGAAAAGCACATGCCGCACATGATCGCCTTTTGGAGTTTTGTGTTATTGGATGAAGAGGGTTACAAAACCAATGTGTTCGACAAACATGTTAACCTTGGCATAAAAGAAGAACATTTTGAAATTTGGTTAAGTCATTTCGAAAAAACAATTAACGATTTATTTATCGGGGAAAAAGCCGAACTCGCAAAACTGCGTGCGCAAACTATTGCTTATACTTTTAAGGTGAAGTTGAAAGAGATGGGAAAGTTGTAATGTTTCATATTCAATCCCTTCAGGCTTGTGGTTGTTGCTTTCATTTTTTTATTCATATTCAAGTCCTTCAGACTTGGTTTAATTTTTGAATTAGAATCCTGAAGGGATTCAATATGAATAAAAAAAACGGGAGGACATTTTCCTCCCGCCGCCTCTGATTATATATATATGGTTTGTTGAATGATCACGGAAAAATAATTTTCTCTACTTTCCTCTCATTGTTAAATGCAATTTCAACAAAATAAGTTCCTTTCGGTTGTGAGCTTAAGTCTACTTCTTTTATGAATGAACCCGATATTTCTTTCATGGGATCAGTATAAACTAATTCTCCTAAAATATTTTTTATGGAAAGAGTGCAGGCACTTTCAATTCCCGGTGCGCAGCTAATAGTGATAAAGCCGCTTGCGTGACTCGGATAAATATTAAAAGTGTTCTGAATTTTTTGTTCAGGTGTACTTATTAAGGATACCTGAGTGTTTAATTGATAATTTGGATCAATATCTGAATCTGATTCTGAACCAAACTTGTTTTGACTGTACACAT
>DATMPR010000498.1:0-4541 GCA_035567575.1 Bacteroidia bacterium | reverse complement strand
AACTTCAAAATGTAAGTGCGAACCCGTGCTGTGTCCTGTGCTTCCGCCTAAGCCGATCATTTGTCCTGATAATACAACTTGCCCTTCCTTTACTTTAATTCTTGATAAATGAGCGTACACTGTTTCCAGACCGTTAGGATGCATTATCACAACAACATTACCATAACCGCCGCGTTTCGAAGCAATTCTTACTTTTCCATCAAAAGCAGACACAACCGGATTTCCTTTTTCCAGGTCAACATCAATACCTTTGTGCATTCGTTTATCGCGCCAACCATATAAAGATGTAACTACACCTTGCCGGGGCGATGTATAATAACCAAAAGCTTCGCTTTCAATTTCTAAAACTAAAGATTCCGGAATATCACTATCGTGAGGAGGAGGGAAGATGATGGATTCATCCAAATCCTCGTAAAAATTTAAATCAGATAAACGTATGTTCTTTGTTGAATCGGAATAAGAAATTAAACTGCTATAATAATTTACCAATTCTATTTCCCGTGTATCAATATATTCTAAATTCAATAAAGAGTCAACGATCTTAACTAAACGATGTTTATTAACCGGACTGGCGGATGGCAACTCACCGGAAGTAAATTTTGAAGTAATGGTTTGGATAAACGAAATGCTTGTTTGGCCTAAAGACAGCTTTACGACCAAAAGAAAAATCAGCGAATATAATCTTTGTCTTTGCAAGGTTTTTAGCAGGTGACAAGATAGTAAAAATATAGAAATCAGCAAGTTTGAGGTCTTACTTAAAGTGTCATGGAAATGTAATACTAATCACTAAAACATCCCTTCGGCAAGCTCATGGCAGGCTGACTCGTTTTGGTTAAAAGGTAATTCCTATCACCAAAACATCCCTTCGGCAAGCTCATAGCAGGCTGACTCGTTTTGGTTAAAAGGTAATTCCTATCACCAAAACATCCCTTCGGCAAGCTCAGGGCAGGCTGACTCGTTTTGGTTAAAAGGTAATTCCTATCACCAAAACATCGTCAATTTGCTCAACATTTCCTTTCCATCCCTTAAAAAAGGTTTCTAATTGCAAATTTTGGTCGTTTACCGGTAAATTCACCACTATCTTTAACAATTCCTTGAACTTTTTAGTGGTTAATTTTTTGGAATTTTGACCTCCAAATTGGTCGGCATAACCATCACTAAACATGTAAACGGCCTTTAGATCGGAGATATTAAATTGATATTGCTCAAATTTTTGATTGTACGGGGTTAATCCTGCAATAGCAGTTTTAGTAGCTTTAACTTCAACAAAGTCGCCGTTTTTATAAAACAAATATAACGGTCGGTATGCCCCTGCATAACTTAAAGTGTTTCCCTGAATTTTACAAAGTGCAATATCACAACCATCACGTGACGCGTCGGTTTGATGTTGTTTAAGCGCATCCTTTACCTGTTTATTAATGCTGTGAAGTATTTCATCCGGCTGATTATGAATTTTAATGGCAGCTTCTAATTTTTCATGCACTATCATGCTCATTAAAGCACCCGGAACGCCATGACCTGTACAATCAGCCGCGGCAATAAACGTGCCGGGTTCTTCTTTTCCTTTTCTTCCGGGATGATCCGCAGTACCTGAAAATTCATTAAAGTAATAAAAATCACCGCTTACAATATCCTTTGGTAAATAATATACAAAACTATTAGGAATGGCTTTCTTTATACTTTCTAATTCGGGAAGTAAAGCTTGTTGGATCCGTTTGGCGTAATTAATGCTATCCGTAATTTCTTTCTTCTGATGTTCAAGAACTTTATTTTGCTCGCCAATTTCTTTGGTGCGTTCAGTTACCTGAGTTTCTAAAAACTTATTTTGGTTTTCGAGAATTTCTTGCTTTTCTTTTTCCTGTTCGATCGATTTTTTGTTTAACGCATCAATGGCATTTAATTGCTGAACCAAGGATTTATTTGTGTTTGCAAAGTCGAAAGCCAAATAAGCTGTCATTGATATTGGAACACTTAATATCGAAATAATAAGATCAATAATAAGGAGGTAAACCAATAAATTCTCAGCGAGTGCTGAATTGGCAAAAACGGTTGCTATCAAGAAGCCTAATAAAATTGCCACTAAAATAGAAATTGTAAAACTTAAAATTCCCCATCCCAAAAATTTAGCGCTTGGAATTTTTTTCCTGATGCCAACAATTGAATGCGCAAGAGTGTTAAAATAAGTATAGCATACAATTGTAATAATTAATCCATCTTCGAAATTCCCGAAGAAAATCGTGTTCAGAATTAATAATACAAACACAATTAGCAAAAATATATAATGTTTGGAGCGCTTAACATTCAATAAACGGTTAAATAATGTTACAAGGAAAAAACAACATGCAGGGAAAAAGATATCATCGAACTGCGCTACCCATAAATAAGTACGCGGATCCTCAATGAAACGTAAAAAATAGATCTCGAAAAAACTCAAAGCTAAGAACAAAAGGAAAAGTGAATAATACAGATGAAACGTTTTTTCCCTATAAAATAAAAAGATAAGCAAGTGAATTAAGAAAAGGGCAATAAAAAAAGCCGCCAGCATACTGGTTCCGCTATAAAATACATTCAGAAATTTAGAATCGTTATATTCGTTATTAGAGGTATTAAATACAAGATAAGGCCCGATCTCCGTTTGATTAAATTTTTTGTATAACGCTTCATAATCTGAAAACGAATACCGGATAGCGATCGTATGAACCAATGTATCACCTACAAAATAGGAAATATTATCTTCCATGATTTTTTTAGAGGAAATGGTTTTACCTTTTTGGTCTATTTTTCCAAATGATTTTAATAAACGCCCATCCAAATAAATTTCAGAAGCGCCCATTTGACTATAGGTGAAGGAATACACTTTGTTGATCTGCTTAAGCGGCATTTTAAAATACAGCTTATACCAGGCAATGCCATTAAATTCTATTTCGTTGGGTCCGCTGGGAGTTCTTGGATCCTCATCTATAAAGTACATGCAGGTTTGCGTAATGACCCTGAATGCGGAATCTTTTAATGTGTTACTTTTAATACCATTGTTATCGTAATTAAAATAAAGCCAATTCGCTTTTATGTTATTAGTTAATTTAGTGCCGTTTAAACTAATGTATACATTTCCCTTTTCACTTTTGTTTGCTTTAAATTCAATTAAATTAATTAAAGAATCATTTATACTGTAAGATAAACAGTACGAAAAAAATAAAATTAAAAACGCTATGTTTTTTTTATTAAGCATTACCTGATCCTTTCGGCACTTTTTACTAATTTATCATCTTTCTTTATAAAGAAGCGCGCTAAAAAAGCCAGTACAATATTAATAACCGGTATGAAAGAATATTTTGTATAATGAATTACCAGGTCAGGACTATCTATTTTAGTAAAACGAAGTAAATACAAATTACTAATCAGCGCAGCTGAAAGCACTAAAATGATCTGAGTGTATTTAATTTGCTTGCTTCTTCTTTTAAATTTAAAAATTGTATAAACTGAAAGCAGAATGATGATAAAGTTTAAAGCTATTGGTCCGTAAACGGTAGGTTTCATTATACCTTTTAAAGAACTGTGCGTGAGTGAAATTAAATAAGTATTAACGCCATCCTTCAAAATTTGAAATGGCATAAAAAATAAAATAGTGGATAATCCAATGATCGCTAATAAAAAAAGTGTTTGTACGCGCTGTATCATAATTTTGTTTCGTTAAGCATTTCGCAAATGCGTTTATCAATTATAAATGTAAAATTATTTTCTTTCAATTCGTTTAATGGGAGCCACCTTAAAGATTGCGCGCCTTCTTTATTTTCAAAATCAAATTCTTTATCAGATGTTTTAAAGCTTAGCGGACCAACAGCTTTTACTAAATAATAAATACTTATGATCTGACTATTTGTGTTAAATGCTGATGTGACAAAAAAATCTGTAGTATAAAAATGACTGATAACTTCAACTTTTAAATTCAGTTCTTCCATAAATTCCCGGGTAACACAATCTGTTGTGCCTTCGCCAAACTCTAATCCGCCTCCGGGGAATTTTGTAATGAGTTTACCTTTAATAAATTCATCAGAAACCAACACGTTTCCTTCATGAATCAATATTCCGTAAACCCTTACATTAAAATGTTTCATAAGGTTTTGAAGATACAAAAAAGTAGTGATTTGGTAAAATTAATTACAATCCGCTCCAATAGAGACTTACAGAGGGCGAATCTAAATGACTAACGGAAAATTCATGGGTTTTTATCCAGAAAATAAGCATCAATGCGTTGTTTTACATTCTCACGAATGTTCATGTAAAACAAACTGTATTCAATGTTATGAAAACTTTCCGATTGAACGTACATATAATCCTTATTGGTCTTGTTTTTTGGCCGGTGAACCCATAACAAACCTTTAAGCGAAACTTTTGCATCGGCAACACCCATATCGATATTTTTGTAACCAAGAGGTAAACTTCCTTTGTTTAATTCGGCGGAAGCATAACAGGTGTCTGCTTTCCATGTAATGGGATTATTACAAAGCAGATCACCAAAATCAGTTCTGAATAACAGATCG
>DATMPR010000497.1:0-3129 GCA_035567575.1 Bacteroidia bacterium | reverse complement strand
TAAGATTCGAAGAGATCTACGATCTGTTTGCCATCCGCATTGTAATTGATACACCTTTGGATCAGGAAAAATCAGATTGCTGGAAAGTGTATTCGATCATTACTGATTTCTATCATCCTAGTCCTGATAGATTAAGAGATTGGATCTCTACACCAAAAAGTAATGGCTACGAAAGTTTGCATACAACAGTTATGGGTCCTGAAGGAAAATGGGTGGAAGTTCAGATACGAACTGTGCGAATGGATGAATTAGCTGAAAAAGGTTATGCAGCCCATTGGAAATACAAAGATTCTGCTGCGGAGAAAGAAAATAATCTGGAAGGCTGGTTAAAGAAAATACGTGAAATGTTGGAAAATCCTGATGCAAACGCATTAGAGTTTTTAGATGATTTCAAATTAAATTTATTTTCCGATGAGATCTTTGTGTTTACGCCTAAAGGTGACATGAAAACGTTACCGAGCGGCGCTACTGCTTTGGATTTTGCTTTTGATATTCATACCAAGATCGGTGAGCATTGCATTGGCGCTAAAGTAAATCATAAATTAGTTCCGCTCAGTTATGAAGTTAAAAGCGGCGATCAGGTTGAAATTTTGACTTCTAATAAACAAAACCCAAAAGAGGATTGGATGAATTTTGTTATTACCGCCCGTGCTAAATCAAAAATAAAAAACGCCTTAAAGGATCAACGTAAGAAAGTAGCGGAGCAGGGTAGGGAACTGTTAGAGAAAAAATTTTATAAAGCTAAGATCGATTTTACTTTGCAAAATGTAAATGAATTTTTTAAATTTTTACGTTTGCCTAATTCTCAGGAGTTATTTTACCGGGCCGCTTTAGGAAATGTGGATACAAAAGAGATAAAGGATTTTCAAAAACACAAGGAGAATCCTGAAAAAAACCCGGCTAAAAGATCGGAAGCAAAAAAAATAGAACAATTAGTAACAAGTGCTCGCGGTACCAGTGATCTTTTAGTTATTGGAGATGACTTACAAAAATTAGATTATAAATTATCACCCTGCTGTAATCCAATTCCGGGTGATGATGTGTTTGGATTTATTTCGGTTGGTGAAGGAATTAAAATTCACAGGGTAAATTGTCCGAACGCCGTTAAATTGCTTTCCAACTATGCTTACCGTGTTGTAAAAGCGAAATGGATGAACGAACATTTAATTTCGTTCTTAGCCGGAATTAAAATTGTTGGAACGGATGAATTAGGAATAGTAAATAATATTACTAAAGTTATTTCAAACGAAAACAATATCAATATGCGTTCAATTAGTTTTGATACCGATGATGGAATTTTTGAAGGAACTGTAATGGTTTATGTTCACGATACTAAACATCTTAATCACTTAATGGAAAAATTAAAAAAAGTGAAAGGTGTGAATAATGTACTTCGGGTACACGAGAAGTAATTATTTATGCAAGAGAAAGAAATAACAAGATCTAAATTCAAAGCACTCAAAGCCTGCGTTCTTATCCCAACCTATAACAATGCCAAAACTCTTGAAGCAGTCATTACAAAAACACTGGAATATTGCGGCGATGTAATGGTTGTGAATGATGGCGCAACTGATGATACTCCCAATATAATTTCAAAATTCAAACAACTTAACGTCGTAACTCATCCTAAAAATAAAGGTAAAGGAATGGCTTTGCGTAATGGTTTTAAAAAAGCTGTGGAGATGGGTTTTGAATATGTAATAACAATTGATAGCGACGGACAACATTATCCCGAGGATTTTCTTACATTCTTAAATAAAGTTGAAGAAGAACCGGGAAGTTTAATTATTGGCGCACGTAATATGTCTGTTGATAATGTTCCCGGCAAAAGTACATTCGGAAATAAATTCAGTAATTTTTGGTTTTGGGTGGAGGCAGGAATAAGATTACCGGATACACAAAGTGGTTTTAGATTATATCCGGTGCAGCGATTAAAAAAGATCTGGTTGTTTACTACGAAGTTTGAATTTGAAATTGAAGTCATAGTAAAAGCAGCATGGCGTAGTATTCCTATAGTTTCTGTCCCTGTAAAAGTTTATTATGCACCGCAAGGTGAGCGTGTAACTCATTTTCGTCCGGCTAAAGATTTTACGCGGATCAGTTTTTTAAATACTTATTTGGTTATTCTAACAGCCTTGTTTTGGAAACCTGTAATGTTGCTTCGGAAAATCACTTGGACCAACATCAAAAAAGTTTGGAAGCAGGAAATAATTGCGAAACATGAGAGTGCATCGCGAAAAGCAAGTTCTGTTGCGTTGGGATTATTTTTTGGGATCGTTCCCATTTGGGGATTTCAATTTGCGACTGCACTCTTAGTTGCGTATTTATTAAAATTAAATAAAGTTGTTGTTGGATTAACTGCACAAATAAGTATGCCGCTGATGTTACCTTTTATTTTATACGCGAGTGTAAAAACCGGTGAGTTGGTCTTAAGTACGAATGTGAATTTAAATTTTAGTAACATGATAAGCATTGAGACACTGGATAATATTTATGTTTACGCGGTTGGTGCTTGTGTATTGTCGGTTGTTGTCGCCACAATTGGTTTTATTGCGACTTACCTTTCTTTAAAAGTATTCAGGTATAAAGCTTCGCCTGCAAATTAATGGATTTACGTTATTTTGTAATATACAAGCCTTACAAAATGGTTTCGCAATTTGTAAGTTCACATAAATTACGTTTGTTGTGTGATCTGGAATATGATTTTCCTGAAGGAACAAATGCTGTTGGCAGATTAGATAATGACAGCGAAGGTTTGCTAATTTTAACCAATGATAAAAGTTTAGTCGGAAAATTAATGCACCCCGATAAAAAAAGAAGCAAACGTTATGTTGTGCAGGTAGAGAAAATGGTGAGTGAAGAAAAATTAAATGTTTTGCGGACTGGAGTTGATATTTTAGTGAAAGGAAAAGGTGAATATCACACAAAAGAATGCGAAGTAAATATAATTGAGAAACCAAATTACTTACCCGAGCGCGGACACCCGTTCCGCGATGATCTGCCACAAACCTGGCTTGAGTTTGTTTTGAAAGAAGGCAAGAACAGACAAATACGTAAAATGTGTTCAGCAATTAGACATGATTGCAAAAGATTAATAAGAACGCACATTGAAAACCTGGATATTATAGG
>DATMPR010000496.1:0-16716 GCA_035567575.1 Bacteroidia bacterium | reverse complement strand
TATAAAAATTTATTGTTGCCTGTCCAACGCAACCGTTAGTTGGATCTTGGGCCGACACAGTATAAACTGCCGGAGCAATACTTGAAGTAATGTTGGCTAAGCAAACCCCAATAGTAGGTGATGTTATGCTTATATTACTTGGAATAATCCAGTAATAATTCCAGATTGGAAGTGGGGGATTAGAAACAGCAGTTGATATTAAACAATTGTTATTACAATTTAAAGTGAAACTGTTTCCCGTTAATGATGTTGTGGCTGTGACGATTGGTCTCAGAGTGTCTATCATTATGGTTATGCTTTGAGAAATCGCACAAGCATTTCCATCCACATATTGAGCAACGTAATTATTTGCCCCGCAAAGTGTATAATTACCCGTTGGACCGGTTGCAGTGAGGCTTGTTGTTTGGTTCGTCCATGAATATGATTGTGGACCTGGGCCTGGGCTTGCATTAATATTAAAAACCAAACATGGATTATAACAGGAAATAGTGTTCGTTCCACTTACAGCATTTATTGTCATTGAGGGGACTACCGAATTTGAAACAACAGAGACTGTTTGAGTAATTGTACAATTGCTTGTATTATTCGTTACCGCTAACGTATAATTTCCGGGAGAGTTAGCTGATAAAATAAACGGTGGCGCAGAATAAGTGCCGGCCGTTAATCCACCGGGATTTAACCATTTTGCTGAAATATTTGTTGTTGGGCTACAAATCCCTGTAAAAGTAACCGCTGGCCCATTACAAATAATCGTATTGCTTAAAGGACTTATTGAAGCAGTTGGGCATGGTGGTGGAAAAATACCACAATTAAGAATTGTATTTATATCATGTGAACCATAATTAGCTACTGCTAAATCTGCTCTACCATCATTATTAAAATCTGTAGTTATTATTGAGTAAGGTTGAAATCCAGTTGTGAAATTAAGAGAGTTTACAAAACTCCCCATTCCATTACCCAATAATATTGATACATTACTTGAACCATAATTGGCCACCGCTAAATCTGCATTCCCGTCGCCGTTAAAATCAGCACTACAAACCGAATTTGGAGTAAGATTGGTTGTGAAATTTGTAACAGCCCCAAAGCTACCCGTGCCGGTACCCAATAATACAGAAACACAATTGGAGATTTGAGTAGCTACAGCTAAATCAAGTTTTCCATCATTATTAAAATCTCCACTTGTAATTGAAACAGGATATGCGGCCACAGGAAAATTTGCACCGGCACTAAAGCTCCCCGTACCAGTACCCAATCTTACCGTTACAATGTTTGAGGACTTATTTGCAACAACATAATCTGCTTTAAAATCCCCATTAAAATCTGCACTGAGAATTGTCCAGGGATACGTTCCACCAGAGGCGAAATTTGTGGCAGCAGTAAAACTACCAGTGCCTGTTCCCATTAATATGGAAACATCATTTGAATTCCAATTAGCAACTGCTAAATCGCTTTTCCCATCTCCATTAAAATCGGAGTTAGTTAAGGCAATTGGCGTACTTCCCGCACCATAGTTTGTAGTTGCACCAATACTCCCTGTTCCATTACCTAACATTAAATAAACCTTCGGGGCACCATTATCAGCTACAGCTACGTCGGCTTTTCCGTCTCCATTAAAATCTGAACTACAAACCGCATAAGGATTAGTACCCACATTAAAATTTGCAGCGGGATTAAAACTTCCAGTACCGATACCTAATAATGTTGATACAGTATTGTTCCCTCCCTGATTAGCAGTAACCAAATCTGTTTTTCCATCACCGTTTAAATCTACGCTGATGACTGATTTGGGATTAAAATCTGTAATAAAACTTTCAGCCGCGTTAAAGCCGCCGGCGCCATTACCTAATAAAACGGATATAGTATTTGAATTAAAATTTGGTGTTGATAAATCAGCTTTTCCATCTCCATTAAAGTCTGCGCTTATTACAGAATTGGGATTCAGACCGCTAACAAATCTTGTAAGGACACTAAAACTACCGGTACCGGTGCCAAATAGAATTGACACTGTGTTTGAACTCCAATCAGCTATTGCCAGATCCATATTACTGTCGCCATTAAAATCTGCATTTGTAATTCCCTTGAGGTCGGAACCAATAATACCCACATTAAAATTTGTTGCCAAACCAAAACTTCCTGCCCCATTTCCTAATAAAATTGAAACATCATTTGAATAATAGTTACCAACTGCCAAATCAGGTTTTGTGTCACCGTTGAAATCAGAACTAACTAATGAAATAGGTGTGTTACCAACTGTAAAATTTGTTGCCAGACCAAAACTTCCTGTACCTGTACCTAATAATACTGAAACATTATTTGAGACGTAATTGGCAACTGCTAAATCAGTTTTCCCATCTGCGTTAAAATCCGATATGATTACTTTTCTCGGATTACTTCCTACTGTAAAATTACCGGCAAGGCTAAAACTGCCTGTTCCAGTGCCCAATAAAATGCATACTTTATTTGTGCCAGCTACTGTCAATGCTAAATCGGGTTTTAAATCTCCATTAAAATCTCCGCTTATAACTGATGTAGGAGTATTTCCAACCGCAAAACTTGTGGCGGCAGAAAAACTACCAGTACCATTGCCTAATAAAATGGAAACATCGTTTGAACCAGAATTGGCAGTTGCTAAATCGGCTTTTCCATCTCCGTTAAAATCTGAACTACATACCGAAAAGGGACTGTTTCCAACTGTAAAATTTGTAGCTGTATTAAAACTGCCAGTACCATTGCCTAATAATACAGAAACATTATTTGAATTAACAACTGCCAAATCCAATTTAGTATCTCCGTTAAAATCAGCACTGCACTCAGATAAAGGATTGCCTCCGAGCGTAAAACTTGGGGCTGTTTGAAAACACAACTGTGCATTGCAATTTATTATACTTGCAATTGAAAACGCAAAAGTCAAAACGGCCCTAAGCAAAAGTTTAAGCATCCTTTCAGATTTTAAATTAAAGATAATAAATAATCTAGCATAGGTAAGGAAAAAGTCGGGCTTCCATAATATTCTGTAACAAAAACATTTCCGCTAAGGTCCGTACTAATTGCCTGACCACCATCATTCCCAGCACTACCAGCCTTTTTTGCCAAAGGGCATTTCCATTAGAATCGTATTTGGCAACATACACATTGGAAATACCCGTTCCACCCGTAGTCAAATTATCGAACCAATTTATATCAAGATATGCTAAAGATAGTTTGTTTGAAAAAAAATTGAAACAGACTTGCGCAGAACGAATAATTATTTTGGCAAGATGGATATTACCTTTCTTTTTCTTGCTTATAGCTCGTGCCTTCTTTATTTTCTGTTGTAAGCAATTGTGTCTTTGGCCCACTTAAAATTTTGTCAATGTATTTTTCAGTAGGTAAAAGTGATGTTTGTATACGCTTTGCATAATGAATACTATCGAGAATATCTTTTTGTTTTTCTTCAACAAGTCGCTTTTGTGTTTCAATCTCTTTATTTTTGTCAACCACTTCTCTTTTTGCTTTTTTTACCCTGCTAAACATTAAGGCCAGATAAAGAATAGTTAAAATATTAAGATATTGGGGAAGGTTCTTGCTTTTCGATTCAGGTACAAATATAATGGATCCAATCATAATAATACCAAAAATTAAAAGTCCATATCTTTCCAGATTATCCCGCTCTTTCCAGCTTCTGATATAATTCTCTTTCTGTTTTTTAAGAAATTTCGATAACCAATTCATAATGATAATAAACTACAGGAAAGATAGTAAAATTATTTTTGTTTTTTGGTAGCAATACGAAAACTTAATGCCTAAAAATTTTCATCACAATCCGCTTCAAGGTGGCCAAGTGAAGTCGAAGTCATAGAGTGAAACAGTAGAATAAGAAAATCAATTTGTTTAACAATTCTTTTTCATTACGCGTATTTTTCATTTGAAAAATGAAAAAAATCATGCGGTCGGGGTATTACGAATCTATTTATGTGCGACAAAACTCTTAAGAAAAGCATCAATGCTTTCCTTTTGTTTTATATGGTGACGCCAGTGCATGTCAACCGTATGTAACCATTCATGCGCATTCATGAAGCCAAGAACAGGGTGTTTTTCTTTTCCGGTAGCTTTACTCGCTTTTACTTTCTCGGCAACCTGCATAAAGTCATGGTGTATATCCTCAAATGCTTCACGCACTAATAATCGGTTCTCAGGTTGCAAGGGCGGATTTTCTTTATGTGCAGGATTTTGTACCTTCATGTTCGCCAAAATATTTATTTTTATCGCACTCTCACCTGCTTCCGTTTTTTGTTCGTTCTCATTATCATTCCCTGAAAGGCATTTATCGATCACTACAAATACCCTTTTAGTTGAGACTATCAAATGCTCACAAACCTGTCCAATAGACCAACCACCCTCACTTGGTCTTAATTCAAATAATTGTTCGGTATATTCTTCAGTTGCACTTTTCCAATCATCGACTGTTTGGTCAAAGCTTTTTTTGATTTCATCTATTTCCATAACACAAAAATAATCAAAGTCTTTAATAAAAATAACACTCTAATTATTATTGTGTGAATACACCTAAAATGTTTAATTAACGACTATTTTTTTAATTGCCGTTTGTAGACCTCTTTTAAAAGTAATATAGTAAATACCGGCATTCTTTATATTTAAATTTATTATTCTCGAATTTTGCTTGTCTTCATAAACAATTTGCCCTAGCATATTAATTATAGATATTTGAGTATCGAAATTTGAATTTTGAGTGTCCATAATTTGTAATTCAAAATTACCGTTACTTGGATTTGGGAAAATATTAATTGCAAACGCTAAATTGTTTTCGTCTTTAATACCAGCATTTAATCCACCGAAATCCGCTACAAACATATCATTGCCTCCTACATTTGTTAAAGTTGTGCTTCCAAAACTTACGGAAGAGCTTGCAAAATACCCGCCTACGTATACATTGTTTCCGTTTGCAGCAACAGATATACAAGCTCCTCTATCATCTGAGGCTCCACCTTCGCTATTGGCCCATTGCGGAATACCTGATGCGTCATATTTAGCCATGTAAAAATCATTAGTACCCGCATTTATTAAAGTAGTTGTACCAATCGCCATTGATGTACTTGCAAAATATCCTGTTATATAAGAGTTTCCACTTGCATCAACTGCAATGCTCTGGCCAATATCATTACCGGTTCCTCCTATAGTTTTTGCCCAAAACAAATTTCCGGATGCATCATATTTCACTATGAAAATATCATCAAATGCCTTAAGCGTTAATACTGTTGTGCTAAAAGTAAGAGTCGAACTATTGTATGTACCAACTACATATGGATTGCCGATTGCATCAAGTGCAACATTATATCCAACATCATTAGAAACACCAGTTGCACTTCTTGCCCAAATCACATTTCCGGATGCATCATATTTCACAGTAAACATATCAATGCCACCACTATTAGTAAAAGTGGTTGTACTAAAACTAATACTAGCGCTAGAAAAAGAACCGGTGATGTAAGCGTTTCCGCTTGCATCTACAGCTATGCCACCACCAGCATCATTAGACGCTCCTCCAGCTTTTTCTGCCCACAGCACATTACCCGAAGGGTCATACTTAGCCACATATAAATCATTACCTCCTGAATTTGTTAAAGTTGTGCTGCCAAATCCAATTGTAGAACTAGCGTAGTATCCAGTGATATAAGAATTTCCACTTCCATCAACGGCAATACTTTGGCCAATATCATTACCGTTTCCTCCTGCCGTTTTTGCCCAAATAATATTTCCTGATGGATCATATTTTACTATAAAAATATCGTCAAAAGCATTAAGTGTTAATGTTGTTGTTCCAAATACCAAAGTAGAACTATTATAAGTACCAACAACATATGAGTTACCACTTGCATCTACTGTTATGTTATATCCAACTTCATTTGAAACCCCTTTACCACTTTTTGCCCAAAGCACATTACCAGATGGATCATACTTTACTGTAAACATATCAAGTCCACCTGTATTTGTAAAAGTTGTACTTCCAAAAGTAATATTGGGACTGGCATATGTTCCGGTTACAAATGTGTTTCCATTAGCATCAACACAAACACCATTGCTGGATTCGTTAGCAGTGCCGCCTGAACTTTTTGCCCATTGCCATGTAGGAGATTGAGCGTTTACATTTTTACCAATTAAGGTAAACAGGACAGCCAATAAAGTAATTGTTTTTTTCATAGTTAGTTTTTAAGTTAATATTGCTTGATTTAATACTCACCCAAAACTAAGATTCAATTACACAAGAGAAAATACAGTAAAAGGTGTGTTTTGACTACACCAAAAGGTGTATATTAATCACACCTTTTATTGTATTTGTTGATCCGATAAACTTAAGTAGTTTCGATGAAACAAATTTCTAGCTAAATTCAACCTTAATATCTTTCAATTCCCCCACTCAGGATTGCCTTTAAATTCTTATTTTAAAGCGATACATTTGGAAGTGCTTAAAGAAGCGAAAAATACTTTATGATAATTAAAATTAAAAAAAATAGTTTCACGTATAGCCTTCTTTGTTTATTGATTACAATTACTAACACTTTATATGCACAACAAATTGATTCGCTTCTAAACCTTATTAAAACTGACAAAAAAGATACCAATAAAATAAACCATCTAACTGGGTTAAGCGAGGAATTTAGGTTAGCCGGTGAATACGACAAGGGATTAATTTATGCTAAAGAGGGGCTCAATCTTGCTAAAACCTTGGATTACAAAGTAGGTATTGAGACCTCATGCAGGATGATAGGAAAATTTTACGTTTTTCTAGGTAATTACTCAGAATCCAGAAAATATTATTTAGTTACACTTAAAATAAATCAAGAAACAAAAAACAAAAAAGGAATGGCAAATTCCTATCTCAATTTAGGAGCTGTTTATTTTCATGAAGGGAATTACCCCGAAGCTGTGAAAAATAATTTTACGGCTTTAAAACTATTCGAAGAAATTAAAGATAAAAAAGGTATTGCAAATACTTACAATAATTTAGGAAATATTTATAAGAAACAATCTAATTTTCCTGAAGCCTTAAAATGCCACTTGGCTTCGTTAAAACTAAAAGAAGAAATCAAAGATAACTATGGCATAGGTACTTCTTATATAAATATCGGTACCATTTATAATCAAAAGAATGATCATTCAAGCGCTTTACAAAATTTTTTCGCTGCCTTAAAAATATTTGAAGACATAAAAGATAAAGAAGGCATTGCAACTGCTTACAATAATATTGGAAGTATTTATATGTATGAAGGTAATTACGCTGAGTCTTTGAAGAATTATTTGGCAGCATTAAAAATAAGGGAAAAAATTGAAGATAAAGAAGGTGTGGCTTCTTGTTTCATAGATCTTGGAGCTATATATACCAGATTAAAAAAAACAAAAGAAGCTGAAGCTTATTTAAAAAGAGCATTGGACATAAGTAAAGAAATTCATAGTATTGATTTGATAAAAGAAAGTTACGCATACATGTCAGATTTAGATAGCGTAACAGGCAATTATCAAGCTGCATTCAAACACTATAAATTATTTATTTGTTATTTAGATAGTCTTGCGGATGAAGAGTCACAAATTAAGAGCTTGCAAATAATTAATCAATACGAAACTGAAAAAAAAGAAAAAGAAATTGCAATATTAAATGCAGACCTTTTAGCAAAGCAAAAAGATCAGGAAATTTTAAATACAAAAGTTGAAGAAAAAAACAGCATTATTCTAGCAACTTCATTGGGCACCTTGCTGTTAATTATATCCGGGATTTTATTTTTTAGCAGAAGGCAGCTTAAGCAAAAAAGTCAACATCAGGAAGAAATAAGTAAACAACAAGAAAACACAGCAGTGGCCATTATTCAAGCACAGGAAAATGAAAGGAATCGTATTGCCCAAGATTTACACGATGGAATGGGCACTTTTCTTTCAACGTTAAAAATAAACCTACAGAGTTTTGAGGACTCAATTCCGAAAGAGAAAATTACAAATTATAAAAACATTTCGGCTCTTGTAGATAAAACATCAGCAGAATTGAGAAGCATCATGAAAGATATTTCAAGTGAAACATTGCAGGAAAACGGACTTGAAGGTGCGCTGCGTGAGCTTACCGAAAACGTCAATCGTTCGGGAGCGGTTCATTTAAATTTTCTATCGCACGGGTTAACAAAAAGATTAGATTCTATTATTGAAATAAATCTGTACCGCGTAACACAGGAGTTAATAAATAATTGCATAAAACATGCCGATGCAACGCAGGCTACTCTTCAATTAATCGATCACGGAGATACCGTTCTCTTAATGATGGAAGATAACGGGAAGGGTTTTGATGGCCAAAATTTAAAACAGGAAAAGAATTCCGGCAAGGGATTAAAAAACATTCATAACCGTGTAAATTTCATAAAAGGAACTTTGAAATCAGAGTCAGTTATAAATAAAGGAAGCACCTTTGTGATAGAAACACCAAAATCTTTATATTAGTTTTGATTATATGCAAGGACGAATTAAATTATTTATTGCCGATGACCATCAAATGTTTATTGATGGTATAAAAGCTTTATTGCAAAATACAGAAAATATCGTGATTATAGGCAAAGCAACGAACGGAAAACAATTAATTGAAAAACTGAAAGAACTAAGTCCTGATATTATTTTAATGGATATAGGAATGCCGGATTTAAACGGCATTGATGCAACTAAAATGATTTCCAAAGAATATCCAACAATAAAAATTATTGCTCTCACTATGTATGATGACAATAATCGCGTAGTTAAAATGTTAAAAGCCGGCGCAAAGGGTTATGTACTTAAAAACACAACCAGAGAAGAATTATTGCACGCGATACAAACAGTAGCAGTTGGTGGCGTTCATTACTCAGCTCAAGCAGTCGTAAATACGATGCAAAATATTTCAGATAAAAATTCAAACCCCGTTGCTAACCTTACAGAACGTGAGATTGAAATTATCAGACTTATCGTAAAAGAAATGACCAATAAAGAAATTGCCGATAAACTTTTTATAAGTGAACTTACTGTTAATACTCACCGCAAAAATGCAATGCGCAAACTGGAAATTAAAAACACTGCCGGTCTTGTTAAATTTGCTATAGATCATCATCTTATAGATAATTAAGCATATACACCAAAAGGTGTATGTGAAAACACACCTTTAGCAGTATTTTATTATACTTTAGCATAATATATTTTTGAGTCTAAATTTATTAAATTGCATAATAAGATAAAACGTAATAAAATAGCTAAACCTAAACGCCTCAAATAGAAAGTTTTCCCTTTGAGGGATTAAATTAAATAGAAAACATACCGTATGAAAAAATTAATGACTATTTTATTATTTGTTGTAACTGTGTTAAGCATAAAGGCACAAAACAGTTATTTGCTTACAGAAACCGGAGAAAAAGTTACCATTATGGGCGATTTAAAATTAGACTTTGATAATGTAAGCTTCAAGATAGAAAACAAAGAAAAGAAAAAGGGATTTGAATATGTTGGTTACAAAGATAAAAAAATAAAAATGATCGAGTTTGTCGGTAGAGTTTTTATGGTGTTACCCGATAAGAAAAATATTTATTTGCAGGAAATAGTTTGTTTTAATGATAAATACATTTTGACAAGTCAGTTTCGCGGAGGATCAGATTATTTTATAAAAGTGTTCGATTGGAATTTTAATTCAATCTGCAATCTTAAGCAATTATTTGCTGGTAAAAAATTTCAAAAGAATGATATTGAAGATCGTATTAAACCATATTTTGGAGATTGTTCAAATGTAACAGATTTAATGGCTAAAAATATTCAAGATCAAAAAAATCAAATAATTGAAGACGTATATGCTGTTAAATGCAACAGCACAACCAAAAGTATACAAGATTTAATAAAAGCGTTTTTAGCGCTTCCTGTGAAACAGTAAAAATCAGAAGTAGTTTGACCAAGTTCCCCTCTAAATGTTCTTCCTAAAAACTGCTCAAAAGCAATACCTTTAACGTCATCAGACGTTGTGGATAAATTATATATCTCTAATTCTTCAACAATGGCTTCAAAACTATTTTCTCTAACTCTTATATTTTCTGAATCTTCAAAGAGGTCATCGTCTTTAAAGTCGTGTTTTGTTTGTTCAAACAAAAATTGATAAAATTCAATTCCGCCTTTTGGTTTGTATTGCTCATAACTCTTTTTTGCTTTTTTAAATTCTTCGGCTGAAAATATTTGTGCATCAGCGTTAGAACGCTCATATCGGATTTTAATAAATAATATTTTACTTATTTCATCAAATGCCGCTTCCGGGGAAAGTTTATCGTTGTTCCTTATAATATTATGACATTTAAAAAGTAGTTTGTAAAATTCATCCCTTGTAAATGCTTTGGTTTGTTTTAGTAGCTCACTAACTTTTTTCTCATCATTTATTATTTTGACATCGGGTATATTTACAACTTCTTCAAGTCGCTTTGGTAACTTACCTTTTACAACTTTAAAAATTCTTGTTTCTTTTAAGTTAGTTGTTACAAAAAAGTCTGCGCCAGCCCAAGAAGCATAATTATATCCTTGAAAATAATCTTCTTCTCGTACTGTAATATGTTCAGCTTTACATTCTACTACAATTACAGGGCTATTATCAGACTTCTTATCCTTTGCGTTCCTCCAAATGACAATATCTGCCATCGCTCTTCCTTGCCCACGTTGAGAATTATTAACTTTTATTTCCTGTGCCATTTGATCCAAGGAAAAACCATAATTTTCCATAAGTCTAAGAACATATTTCTGCCTAACTTCTTCTTCTGGCTTAAGGACTAGCCAGTCCTTTTTAAGTGGAGCAAAATTTTGTTGCCTTTAATTTGCAATTTTAACGCCATATTTATTTGTGGTTAAATCTTATTTTTTAAAAACTGATTTTAGACATGAAAACAAACTTAATAAAATAGGAATAGTGTTTGATGATTATGGTATAATTAAGCAAACAAGAAAGAGTTGAAAAGCAGAAAAACTGTCCCCTTCACTGTACCTTAAAAATTCAAAACCACCTGAAAGCATTTCTATCAGGGGGTTTTTATTTTGTTTAAGTAGCCCGTACTGGAAAATCATTTAAGTGCAAAATAATTAAATGTTGTACCTTCTAAAAACAAAAAAGCTCCCAGAATCTCTGGAAGCCTTGTCCTTGTTGATGTGGGAACTACTGCGTTCGAACCAGTGACCCTCTGCTTGATAAGACATATTAGTTTTGTTTGAAATAAACAAGGGTTTCACACGATAAAGTGAAACCCTTTTTTGTCTATCATATTGTCAATATACTTTATATATAACTTATAATCAGTTATATTTGTAGCGGAGGGGGGACTCGAACCCCCGACCTCAGGGTTATGAATCCTGTGCTCTAACCGGCTGAGCTACCCCGCCATAAGGGCTGCAAATATACTATTTTTTGTAAAGCGTTAAAAACAAGCATTTCTACCTAAAAAGCAAGAACAGCAGTGATTAAAACACATTTACAACTTATTGTATATCAATAATTTAAATATTACTGATTTTAAATTCCAGACATTGAACTTTATTTTATAAAAGGAATTGCGGGGTAAAAAAAAATTAATATATTTCATAAAAAATAGACTGGCTATGTCGAAGAAAACCAAAGGTTCGTCAGCGAAAGGCAAGAAAAAAAACACAGCTAAAACTTCGAAGAAAAAAACTTCGAAGAAGACAAAGCCTGTTGCCAAAAAAAAACCGGTTAAAAAAGTTCTCAAGAAAAAAGTAAAGCCTGTAAAAAAAATTAAAGCAAAAAAACCGGCGAAAAAAATAAAACCAGTTAAAGTCGCTAAAGCTATTGCTCCCGCTAAAGTTCAAAAAAGTATTGTTAAAGGCTCTATTAAAGAATACCAAAGGCCAATTCATGATATTAAAAATCCGGTTCTGTTAAAAAAAGATTCTGAACCAATTCCTGAATTTAAACCAACAATACAGCCAACAGTAAAGTTAAGCGATAAAGACAGCATACCTACAACATTAAAAACAACAACTTCAGGATCGTTTGTTTCTACTCCAATTAAAAAAACAGATTCCTATTCAGTTAAACCTGAAAAAGAACCTCCCGGAAAATTTGAGATTGAAATTGTGATCCGTGCTTCAGCAGAGTTATTATATGAATTTTTAGTTTCTCCAAGCGGTTTATCAGAGTGGTTTTGCGATGATGTAAATATCCGCAACGGTATTTACACTTTTGTTTGGGATGGACAATTGCAACAGGCACGTTTACTTAAAACCGTTGAAGAACAGTTGGTACGTTATCAATGGGTTGATAAAACAGATGGCAGTTATTTTGAATTCAAAATTCAGCGTGACGATCTAACTAATGATATTTCATTGATCATTACTGATTTTGCCTCAGATAAAACCGAACAAGAATCTGCTAAACTTTTATGGCAAAGTCAAATTGATAAATTACTCCATTTAATGGGGTCTTACTTTTAATCCTTCGGTAAACTCAGGATGACCTTCATGAAAAAAATTCTTATTGTTTCATCTTTTTTATTCACGATTATACCTTCAAGAATAAATTCACAAAACATTTCTGTTCCTTCGCTTAAAAAACATATTTCTTATTTAGCTTCTGATATTTTGAAAGGAAGAGGCACATCAACTGATGAGGAAAAAAAAGCGGCCGAATATCTTGCTTCTGAATTTAAACGCTACGGCTTAAAACCGGAAAATAAAGATTCCTATTTATATGAATTCAAATTCAAAAAAAATCTTGATCCTCACGATACATCAACCTCAAATGTTCCGGAACGGAAAGGAAATGATGTTGTTGCATTTTTAGATAATAAAGCTCCTTATACAATTGTTATTGGTGCGCATTACGATCATCTTGGTTTAGGTCATGATAAAAACAGCCGCGACCCGAACCCTGAAGGAAAAATACATAACGGCGCAGATGATAATGCAAGCGGTACAGCCGGTGTTTTAGAATTAGCGCGTTATTTTTCTGAAAATAAAATTTCTGAAAAATTAAATTTTTTATTTATGTGCTTTTCGGGTGAAGAGTTAGGTTTGATCGGTTCCAAAAAATGGTGCGATGCCCCTACTTTCCCACTCGAAAAAATTTCTTACATGATCAACATGGATATGATCGGCCGCTTGAACGACAGCACTAAAAAATTAATTATTTATGGTGTTGGAACTAGTCCTGTTTGGGTTCCTATTATTGATTCTATTAAATCAAGTTTTTCTATTAAAAAAGATAGCGCGGGCATTGGTCCGAGTGATCAAACATCTTTTTATTTAAAAGATATTCCCGTTTTGCATTTCTTTACCGGACAGCATGAAGATTATCACAAACCCAGCGATGATGCTGAAAAAATCAATTACGATGGTGAGGCTTCAGTTTTAGAATATATTATACGTGTTATTAACGCGACTCCAAGTTCAAACAAACTTAAATTTTTGAAAACGCGCAATCCCGATACAGGAAAATCATCCTTTAAAGTTACAATGGGTGTTATGCCGGATTATACTTTTGAAGGAAAAGGTTTACGCATCGACGGTGTTACAGATGGAAAACCCGCAGCAATTGGCGGATTGAAAAAAGGTGATGTTGTAATAAAATTGGGTGATATGGATATTAAAGATATTCAGGTTTACATGAAAGCTTTATCTGAACACAAAAAAGGTGAAACAGTTCCTGTTAAAGTTTTACGAGATGGTAAAGAAATAGAATTGAAAGTCACATTCTAAATTTTTGGCTAAAGCCCTTTTTGTCTTAATTCAATTGCCACGACCTTAAGGTCGTGGCAACAAAAAATAAATAGTACGGGCTTCAGCCCAAAAGAAATTAGGAATAGATTTTCAGACTAGCTGTTACACGCCAACCATTTGTTGCTTCTCAGTATCCCACACTTTCAATTTAAAACAAGCGATAATGTCTTTTGGTTTTAATGATGTTTTTTTACATTTCCTTAATTCAGGAATTGAATTATACACTTCAGGCAAACGGTAAAAAGGAATACGCGCATTAATATGATGAATGTGATGGTAACCAATATTTGCGGTTGCCCAACGCAAGGGCAATGTTAGATCCATGTGGCTCGATGATTCCATTGCTGCACCTTCATAAGTCCAATCATCATTTCCTGCAAAAGTTGTTCCCGGGAAATTATGTTGCGCGTAAAATAAATATGCTCCCATCCCACCCGAAATAAAATGTGGAATTGCGCAGAGGAAGATCCAGGTTTGCCATCCCAAAAAATAAAAAACACAAACCTGATAGGTGTAATGAACTATTAATGCTACTAACGAATCAATATGCTTGCTAAAACGGTTGATGATAGATTTATAACACATGCCCCACATGAACGCGAAGAAATAACCGAATGTAATTGTTAAGGGATGGCGGATAAATAAATAATGTAATTGTTCGCTGCGACTACATTTTTCGAATTTATGTTTAGAATAGATCGGGTATGAGCCAATGCTTGCGCTGAATAATTTTGAATTATTTTTATGATGATAATCATGACTCCTGCTCCAAATTCCTGCAGGCGCTAAAACATAAAAACCGAAAATGGTAAATAAAATATCAGCGGCAACTGATTTGGTTAAAATTGAGCGGTGCTGATGATCGTGATAAATAACAAACAAACGCACAATAACAAAACCTGCTAAAATGCTGCAAATTAATTTTAAACTCCAATGATAATTGTAAACAGTACCAAAAAGAAGGGCAATTAAAATAAATAAAGTGCTCAGCGTGTAATACCAGCTCTTCAAACGGTTTTCCTTCATAAAAGGTTTTGTGGCGAGTATAAGTTGTTTTCCCTCTAGCATTACAGATCACAAATATACGAAGCTAAGAGCTAAAAATAAAATGAGAGTTAAACTGTAGCGCGTTTGTGTTTCCAGCGGCGATGGCTCCATAACCAAACTTCAGGCTGTGCTTTTATGTCGGCTTCTAGCTTTCTTGTATGTAATTCTGATATTTCTCCTTCAGAAGTGTTTTTGGGTTCGTTCACTAAAATTTCAGAACTTACCGAATAAAACCCACGTTTTTTCCTATTAACCGTAACATACACTACCGGAAAATTTAATTTACGCGCGATTTTTTCTGTTCCCCAAAAAATGGGTGTATCCTGATTTAAAAATGTGGTCCAATAGGCTCCTTCAGGTGCGGGTGTTTGATCGGCAATAAAAGCAGTCGCATTAATTTCATTTTTATTTTTGATCATTTCACGGATGGTATCGCGCATAGCATATAATCCATTTCCAAAACGTTTGCGCATTTTGTAAATTAAATTATTGAATTGTTTGTTATGCAAGGGATGATAAATAACATATAATTTTTGTTTGCAGGCTAAACCAAAAGTATTTCCCGCCCACTCCCAATTCCCAAAATGACCCATCACAATTATGCAGCTCTTTTTTTCATCATACAATTTATCAAATAATTCTTTTGTTTGAGAAGTGAAAGCACAGCGGTTCAACGCTTCTTCTTTTGAGATCGTTAATGTTTTAAAAGTTTCCAAAAACAGATCGCATAAGTACCTGTAAAATTTCCGTTCTATTTTTTTAAGTTCGTCATCTGATTTTTCCGGGAACGAATTTTTTAAATTCTGATACACAATTTTCTTCCGGTAACCAATGACATAATACAAAAGGAAAAAGAAAAGATCAGATATCAAATAAAATACCGGGAAAGGTAAAATAGAAATGAAATACAAAAAAGGTAATGCAATATAAAATCCGATAGCGCCCAAATTATTTATTTACTCTAAAATTAAGAAATTTATTGATGTCATGATGCGAAACAAAAAAGGCTGTCCTACGACAGCCTTTCATTTATTTTTAAAATTATTATTTAAGTTTAAAAGCCTTTTTCACCTTATCAACATAATCCAATTTCTCCCAGGTAAATAATTCCACTTTTTTAGTCACTGGTTTACCATTAGGAACTTTAAAAGTTTTAGTTACAGTTTCGTTTTTACGGCCCATATGTCCATAAGCTGCAGTTTCACTATAAATTGGATTACGTAATTTCAAACGCTGCTCAATAAAGTATGGACGCATATCAAAAACTTCCTCTACTAATTGTGCAATTTTACCATCGCTCATTTTTACTTTTGCAGTCCCATTTGTATTTACATATAAGCCGCAAGGTTTTGCAACACCAATTGCATAAGATACCTGAACTAAAACTTCAGAGCAAACACCGGCTGCTACTAGATTTTTTGCAATGTGACGGGTTGCATAAGCTGCAGAACGATCTACTTTACTTGGATCTTTACCCGAGAAAGCACCGCCGCCATGCGCGCCTTTTCCGCCGTATGTATCAACAATTATTTTTCGTCCGGTTAAACCTGTATCACCATGCGGACCGCCAATAACGAAATTACCGGTTGGATTAATGTGATATAAAATTTTATCGTTGAATAATTTATGCAATGATGTTTTCAAATGTTTTTTTACACGCGGAATTAAAATACTTTTTACATCTTTTGTAATTTGTTCCTGCATTTTTGTTTGATTGCCATTTGTAAAATCATCATGCTGAGTCGATATTACAATTGCTTCGATGCGAACCGGCTGGTTTTTATCGTTGTATTCGATAGTAACTTGTGATTTTGCATCCGGACGTAAATATTTCATTTGTTTACCTTCTTTACGGATAGCAGCTAACTCTAATAATAAACGGTGTGCCAGATCCAACGGCAATGGCATGTA
>DATMPR010000495.1:0-5507 GCA_035567575.1 Bacteroidia bacterium | reverse complement strand
ATTTTCATTGGAGAAATGAAAAAATTCATCCGTCCGGGTGTTGACTCAATAAAAATTCAGATTAATATCTGGCTTATTTACTTGATCCAATTTGTTTAACAATTCTTTTTCATTACTCTAGTTTTTCATTGGAGAAAAATAAAAACTGATGGAGTCGGGTGTGGATTTAAAGCTAACTACTTTGCAGAACCAAATGATTATGGAATTTTTCATCCACTAATAATGTTCCACCAAGAGGCGAAATAATTGAGTTAATACGGTCAGACAATTCCTTGTATTTATGTAAGACCAAAGTAAATGTACTATTTGGGTCTGTCAAAAAATCAGGGTGTTCCGTTAACATATAAACGTGTTTCAAAACGGTTTCCGGCTTGTCATCATTTTCTACTCCCGTATGAAAAACAGTCTGTGTATATTCATCAATTGCTAAATACATAAAAGTAATATCAGTTTTTAATCGCAGTTCGGCAATCAAAAAGACCACAAATTCCAGAGGTCTGGTTGCTTTTGGATATATCTGAATGATCTGACATTTTTGAATCTCTAATTTAAAAAGTGCATAATTCGATAAAAGAAATAAAATCATCGCCTGATCAGTACATTATTACTTGTTCTAATAGCCTCCCATATAATTTAAACCAAGCTTGGTTGCAACGATCCCGAATTCTGCACGATTTTTAGCATTAATTTTCTTATAAATAGATCTGGCATGATTTTCAACCGTGTTTGCGGAAATAAATAATTCTTTTCCTATTTGACTATATGTTTTTGATTGATATAATAAGGTCATTATTCCTATTTCTCTCGGACTCAATAAGAGGCGGTAATAGTGTCCATCTTTTATTGCCGGTGTTTTAAACAACGAAGGCAGGTTATCTTTATAGCTTCCATGAGCTATAACCGTTCTAATAGCACTAATAACGGAATTGATATCACAGATGCTTTTTGACATAAAACCGTTTACACCACGATTAAACATGTCTTTAATTAATTCTTCATCATGATATTTCGATAGAATAATAACTTTAAGATCAGGAAATTCTTTACGAAGTCTGTTTAAAGTTTTACTGCCATTTAATACCGGCATTTCCAGATCCAATAAAATAATGCTTGGTTTTTTTGTTTTAAGTAACCCGAAAAGTTCCTGACCGTTGCCACATTCGCCTATTATTTTGATTTCAGTGTTCCTAAAAAGAGAAGACAAACCCGAACGAATTATTTTTTCATCGTCAACTATAATAATATTGATCTTCGTTGCCAATAAAATAATTGTTAATCTAATTTATGTGTTTTCTGAGTTAAAACAAAAAAACATACTGTTTTACATTAAAATTAGTGGAAACCCACTATAAAATCATGAGTCTTTATAGTGGGTTTCCACTATAAAAATCGAATTAAAATTGACGGGTTTCCACTATTGACAAAACAGTTTAACCACAATACTTTTAACCTAATTACTGTTACATAATTTACAGATTCATGCTGCATTATCAAACCGGACAATTATTAGTCCCCACCGAAACAAACATTAACGAGAAAGTACAATACACTGCTAATACAGGTATGGCTCTTTTAGCTACAGGCAACTCCGCTCTGGATGGGAGCGGTACTGTATATACTGTTCTTACCGCGGCATCAAACGGTACACGAATTGCAAGAGTTACAATTCAAGGGCGTGGAACAACTACTCGCGGCATGATCCGTTTTTTTATTGGCGACAACAGCACCTTCACAAGAATTATTGATGAAGTTGATGTTCCTGCAAGAATTCAATCCGGAACTCAGGATTGCTGGAGTATAACTTACGATACAGACTGGTGTTTAAAGTCAGGTTATATTCTTGTGGCAACAACGGAAAATACAGAAAACTTTTGTGTGATCGCCGAAGGACTCGATTATGCTTACCCGGCATTAAACGGAATATAAAAAAACAAAACTTGAAATAAATCTTAATTCATAAATCTAAAATCTTAAATAAAAAATGGCAGCAGAAACGCAATACACGGCCCAGACGGGAATTCAACAGGTAACAACGGCTAACTCTAATTTAGATGGTACAACCGGAACTTATTGTTCAGCAATTTTAACCGGCGCTTCAAGCGGCACCTTAATAGTTAGCATTACCTGTAAAGCTGTTGCAACAACTACTGAGGGAATGATCCGCTTATTTGTCAGTGGCGGCGGTGCAACCCGTATGATAATGGAAATACCTGTTGGAGCAGTCAAGCCTGATTCAAACGATGAAGCTTTTGAATATAAAACTCAAATGAATTTCCCTTTGCAATCCGGATACACTTTAATCGCGAGCACACAAAATGCTGAAACCTTTAATATAATAGCTGAAGGTTTAGACTGGACTTACTTTACTTCAATGGTAAGACCGGACAGTACAAAATACACCGCCAACACAGGCATAAATTCAGTTAGTACCGCTAATACAAACTTGGATGGTACCGGAACGCTTGCAACTATACTTACCGCCGGTGCATCTGCAACTTATAATGGATGTTTAATTGAAAGTGTAACAGTTAAATCAACAGCATTCGCTACAGGTACAACTACAACTCCTGGAATGGTGCGTTTATTCTTGTATGATGGTGTTTCAGTTACCAGATTATTAACCGAAATTAAAGTACCTCCGGTTACGCAATCCGGAACTTTACAAAGTTTTTACAGAAAAATTCCTTTAAACTTTAATTTAAAAGCCGGTTATTCCATTAAAGCCAGTACAGAAAAAGGCGACACCTTCTCCGTTATTTGCGAAGGGAAAGACTGGAATTATCCGGTCGCTACCCAGGTTACCAATTATACACCGGCTTCCGGAACATCGGTTACAACGGAAGAATTATTACATTCTTTACAGGTACCGGCCAATGTCATAGCATCAGGTGGTTTATTTGAAGTTTACGCCAGCGTGTTATTTACAGCCAGCACCAATAATAAAACATTCCGCATATACGTGAACACTTCAAATACTCTGACTTCTGCGACTTTATTAGGAACTGCTATTGCCAATAGCGCAAGCGTTGCATCAGTGGGTTTTGCCCGTACATTCCCGGTTATTAATGATACTACCCTTGAATGTCTGGCTGGAACAACGTCGTCTCTTACCAGCGAATATAATAGCAGTGGCGGTACTTCGGCAAACGTTACGGTTCCCAGTGTTTCGGCAGGTTTTTGGGTGCTGTTCTCGGGGCAGAAAGTCACCGCGGGGGAAACCGATACCATACGCTGGTCGATGGTTAGAAAGCTCTTCTGATAAAAATCCAGATTAACAATTAACAAGAAACCAAAAAAACATAATTAATAATGTACAACCTAAAAAATGGCTGAAGAAACCCAATATACCGCAAACACAGGAATAGTACAGATCTCAACGGCTAATGCAGGCCTTGATGGTTCCGGTACTCTTGGTACTGTACTTACCGGCGCAAGCAACGGCACCTTAGTTAAGAGTGTCATAATAAAAGCAATTACAAATGTTACTGAAGGAATGATAAGACTTTTTATTGATGATAATAATGGTACAAAAGAATTGCTGTATGAAGTTGTAGTACCGGCCATAACCAAAGCAAGTATTAATAAAGCTTTTGAAACCAGAATTAATCTTGACTTTTTTCTAAAATCAGGTTACATATTAAAAGCAGCTACTCAAAACAATGAAACATTTAATGTAATAGCTGAGGGGATGGATTGTGCGTATTACAGTAACGGGGTACGCATGGACACAACAAAATATACTGCCAATACCGGCAGTGTTGTAATTGCTACTGCTAACTCTAATCTGAATGGCACCGGAACCTTAGGTTTAGCATATACTGCCGGGGCATCTGCTACATACAACGGGTCAAGTGTTGGCAGCATCACCATAAAATCAAGTGTGAGTGATAGCCCGGGTATGATCCGTTTGTATCTGGATAATTTAACAACGAAGTTTTGTTTTGCTGAAGTTGTTGTGCCTACGCGGACTAAATCTTCTACCGACCAGGCTTTTGAACACACCATTGTTTTTGATAATGACTTTGAACTACAGGCAGGTTACAAAATACAAGCGAGCACGGAGATCGGTGAAAGCTATCATGTAATGGTGGAAGGGAATGATTGGAATTATTATTCTTAAAGGCATTAATACAATAATTAAAAAATATAATTATGAAGAAAAAAGAGAAATTAAAAATTTATACTGGAAAAAAAAGTGATTTAGTTCAATCAGAACCTTTTTTTGAACCAATTTATCCAGCTTTAATAAACGCTAGAGATAATGTGGAACCGACCGGAAACCACAGTTCAAACATTTCTCAAGCAACAGGACCTGGTGGTAGCGGAGATACCTTGACAGTTAATGATTGGGTTAGTGATCAGGGTGCCATACTTTACATGAAGCGTTGGATTTCTTATGACAGCTAATTGTAAATTTCAAAAAGAAGATGGCAACCATTAGAAGAAAATCTGAATTATCTTTTATAGTTATTCTTTCTTCACCAGAAGATCAAAGTACGTCGGATGTAATAGAATGGCTTATTGCGAAAAAAGAGAAAGTAATCAGAATTAATCATAAGAAAGGTATTTACATAAACAAAATTTCACTAAATGAATCAACTACTAATATTAGTTTTAAATACAATAATCAGATAATTAATAGTAAAAATATTAAATCTTTTTGGTATAGGCGTGGATTTATTAAGATAAATAATATTAAACATAGTAATCTACCGAGTAAAATCAGGGGTTATCTACAAGAGGAAAAAGACGCAATACTAGTGTTTTTTATTTACGAATTAGATTTAAAAGCTAAAATTAATAGTTTAATGAGATATGATATTAACAAACTTTACCAGTTGGCAATAGCGAGAAATTGCAAGCTTAAAATTCCAAATACGATTGTAACAAATGACTTAAAAAATGTAAGATACTTTTTAAGGAAAAATAAAAGGATAATAACTAAGTCAATTCAAAGCTCTTTCAATTTACAAAATAACGAAAAGACATACGGATTGATGACAAACACTTATGATTCAACCGATATTCAAAAATCTCAAAAACAATTTTTTATTACAAAATTTCAGAAACACATTAAGAAAAGGTTCGAACTGCGGATATTTTATCTCAATAAAGAATTTTATCCTATGGCGATTTTTTCTCAGAATAATTTCAAAACCAGAGTTGATTTTAGGAATTACGATATGGTGAAGCCCAATAGAACTGTTCCCTATTTATTACCAGAAAGTTTAAGAAATCAATTATTGCTATTAATGAAAAAACTCGGTCTATCTTCTGGCTCAATAGACATGATAGTAAGTGATTCAAATGAGTATTATTTTTTAGAAGTGAACCCTGTTGGTCAATTTGGAATGGTGTCTTTTCCTTGCAATTATTTTATTGAGGAAAAAATTGCTAATATACTGTTGCAAAAAACCGAATAAGAATGGATTTCAATAGTGACAAACTTCCCGCTAATTTGAAAAAAATTAAAGTATTTTCAAAAAAGAAAATGCGATTTATTAAAC
>DATMPR010000494.1:0-5934 GCA_035567575.1 Bacteroidia bacterium | reverse complement strand
AAGGACGGAAGCGTTACAGGGCCGATACACTTATTAATTATTTAAGACAACAAACTTCAAGCGGACATGTAACTATTGGTCTTACCAATAAAGATATCAGCACAACAAACGATAACATAAAAGATTGGGGTGTGATGGGTTTGGGATATTGTCCGGGAGAATCATGCGTTGTTTCTACTTTTCGTTTATCAAAACAAGATTTGTTAGTGCAATTATTTAAAACTTCCATTCACGAACTCGGTCATACGCAAGGGTTGAATCATTGTCCGGTTAAAACCTGCTTTATGCGTGATGCAGAAGGTAAGAATTGCACGAACGACGAAAAAGAATTTTGTCCGAAATGCAAAGCCCATTTAATTTCAAAGGGTTGGGATTTGAAATAAAATCGAAATAATTCTCCCAATACCGAACTCAAAACTCCGAACTCAACTATTAATCTGCTGCCACAACAGATCTTTTAATTCCTGAATGCGTTTGCCGCTTGCAGATGAGAAAAAGATGTAAGGAATTTTATCGTGACCTTTTAGTTTCTTTTTTAATTCTTTTTCGAGTTCCGTTTCCAATTCATCGTCGATGGTATCACATTTGGTGATTCCGAGAATACGTTTTTTATAAAGAAGCTCCGGATTAAATTGTTCTACTTCGTTTAACAGTACTTTAAACTCTTCGTAAATATCAGGACTCTGGCAACTCACTAAAAATAATAAAATACTATTGCGTTCAATATGACGTAAAAAACGAATTCCTAATCCTTTTCCTTCATGAGCGCCTTCAATAATTCCGGGAATATCTGCCATTACGAAGCTTTGATAATCATAGTATTTTACAATTCCCAAATTCGGAACCAAAGTTGTGAATGGATAATCGGCAATTTCCGGTTTAGCTGCTGATACAACGGAAAGTAAAGTTGATTTACCTGCATTTGGGAATCCAACTAAACCAACATCAGCTAAAACTTTTAATTCTAAAATTTTCCATTCTATTTTTCCATCTTCACCGGGTTGTGCGTAGCGGGGAGATTGTTTTGTTGCTGTTTTAAAATTTTCGTTACCTAAACCGCCTCTGCCTCCGGGAACTAAAATCCTTTCTTCACCGTCTTCAGTAATTTCAAACATTATTTCACCGGTCTCAGCATCCTTTGCAACTGTTCCAAGAGGTACTTCCAAATATTCATCGTGACCTTCTTTACCTGATGAATTAGCACTCCCCCCTTTTTCTCCTTCTTCCGCAATAACATGTTTACGATATTTTAAATGGATGAGTGTCCACAATTGTTTATTGCCGCGTATGATAACATGTCCGCCGCGACCACCATTACCACCATCGGGCCCGCCCATAGCTGTGTTTATGTCGCGGTGAAAATGCACAGAGCCTGCGCCACCTTTACCGCTTCGGCAGCAAATTTTTACGTAATCAACAAAGTTTGAGTCCACTTTAGTTCGGAGTTATTTGTTCGGAGTTCGGAGATGATCCGAAATTATTTCTTTTTCTTCTTAGCAGCCTTTTTCTTAACAGCTGATTTTTTCCCGGCGGTTTTCTTTTTTGGCGCCGATTTCTTTTTAATTATTTTTTTCTTAGTCTGTTTTTTAGAAGCAGTTTTCTTTTTCACAATTTTCTTTTTAGTCTCTTTTGTCCCTTTAGTCTTTTTATTCTTCTTCACAACTTTCTTCTTCGCCACTTTTTTACTCTTAACCTTTTTACTGCCTTCTGCCTTCTGACTTCTGCCTTCTGCTTTCTGCCTACCAACTTCTGATTTCTGACTTCTAACTTCTAACTTCTTCTCACTGCCATTTAAATGGTCAGTATTCCGCACATTTTCCAAATCTCTTTTCAGTTCATCTGAAATCTCCGTTACCTGTTCAAAATCATTTACAGTCAGATCTAAATGTTCAAGATCGTTTTCCAATTCGGTTAATTCAATTTCTGCTTCCACAAAAACCAACCGCTTCTGTATTTCATTAAAAATATCATTTACGCTGCCAACACCGTTAATGGAATGAAATTTTCCTTCTGCAGAATAATATTCTTTTAATGGTAATGTTTTAGTATTGTATTCATTAATTCTGTTTTTAATGGTTGCTTCATCACGGTCATCAGCCCTTCCCGAGTCTTTTCCTCTTTCTAGTAAACGGCGGGTTAATTCCTGTTCGCCAACTTCTAAAGCTAACATGCAGCTGATCGCCGTGCCTTTTTTCTGCAGCAGATCATCTAATGCTTCAGCTTGTGCTTTTGTACGTGGGAAACCATCAAAAATAAATCCGTTTGCTGATGGATTAGCATCTAATTTATTTTCTATCATACCAATTACAATTTCATCGCTTACCAAAATACCACGGTCCATGATGTCCCTTGCTTTTACACCAAGTTCGGTACCGCGCGCAATTTCTGTACGCAATAGATCGCCGGTTGATAAATGAACCAAACCATATTTATTAATAAGGTTTTGCGATTGGGTTCCTTTTCCTGCGCCCGGAGGGCCAAATAAAACAATGTTTAACATGCTATTATTTTTTAAAATTAATTTACGCTAAAACAAATACATCTTTTAAATTTCTTCCATAGCCATCATAATCCAAACCATAACCTACCACAAAATCATTTGAAATTTCTATTCCTACATAATCTACTTTCAAGTTCTTGGTATAAGCTGTTGGTTTAAAAAATGCAGCCGCCACTTTAAAAAGTTTTACTTTTTTACTGATCAATATTTCCGCTAATTTCTCCAATGTGTTCCCTGTGTCAACTATGTCTTCAACAATTATTACAACTCTGCCGCTTATATCCTGATTCAATCCGATCAATTCCGAAACAGTCCCGGTACTTGATGCCCCATGATATGATGCTAATTTCACAAAAGATATTTCACAATTCAAATTTATCTCTTTCATCAGATCTGATGCGAACATAAAAGAACCATTTAATACCGCTAAAAAAACCGGTGATTCACCGGCTAAGTCTGTGTTAATTTTTTCTGCAATTTTTTTTACTGCTTCCGAAATTTTAACTGAACTTATGTACGACTTAAACTGTTTATCTTTTATGGTGATCAATCTCATAATTAAAGCAAACAAATATAGCCTTTTTTGCTAATTTTGTGCAATGGCTGTCATTGGGAAAGATATTTTAAAAGCTGCTCAGCTATTGACAGAGGGCAAATTGGTAGCAATACCCACTGAAACCGTATATGGCCTTGCCTCTAACGCCCTTGATGTCACTGCGGTTGCGGGTGTTTTTAAAGCTAAGAACCGCCCAACTTTTGACCCTTTGATCATTCATACTTATTCAATAGAAAAAGTAAAAGAATATTGCAGAGAATTTCCTTCGGAACTTGAAAAACTGGCAAAAGCATATTGGCCGGGGCCGTTGACTTTACTGCTTCCTAAGAAAAATATTATTCCGGATCTGGTTACATCCGGTTTGGATAGGGTTGCTGTACGGATTCCAAATCACCCGCTAACTTTAGAATTATTACAGCAATTAAATTTTCCTTTGGCTGCGCCAAGTGCAAATCCTTTTGGTTATGTGAGTCCAACAAAACCTGAACATGTAAATAAACAATTGGGGAATGTTATAGATTATATTTTAGATGGCGGAAATTGTGAAGTTGGAATTGAATCAACTATTGTTGGAATGGAAAACGGAAAAATTTGTATTTACCGTTTAGGCGGATCAAGCATTGAACAAATTGAAAAAGTAGTTGGGAAAAATGTTCCGATAGCTATCGGGATGAAAATAAATAATTATAATGATCCTTCAGCTCCAGGACAATTAAAGAGTCATTATTCTCCAACGAAAAAACTTATAATTGGAAACATTGAAGAGTTGCTTAAAAAATTTAAGAACGCAGCGGTTTTGAGTTTCGGAAATAAAAAACACAATGCGCTTACATTTAATTTATCTGAAAAAGCTGATATAACAGAAGCAGCCGCAAATCTTTTTACAGGCTTAAGGACTTTGGATGAAAGCGATGCGGAAATTATTTTGTGTGATTATCTTCCGGAAACCGGATTAGGTATTGCAATTAACGACCGTTTAACAAGAGCTTCGGCAGAAAAATAAATTACTGATTTTTTATTTTCTGAATAATGGCATCTAACTGCGCCATGTCTTTACACAACACCTCGCGTGCTTTAGAGCCTTCAAAACCACCGATAATTCCAGCAGCTTCTAATTGATCAACAATTCGTCCTGCGCGGTTATAACCTAGTTTTAATTTACGTTGTAAGAAGGAAGCGCTGCCTTGTTGAAACTGCACAACTAATTTAGCAGCATCTTCAAACATTTTATCACGCTCGCTTAGATCAACTTCATTACTGCTCTCCGCATTTTCATCAACATATTCAGGGAGCATAAAAGCATTCGGATAAGCGCGTTGGCCGCCAATGAAATCACAAATTTTTTCTACTTCAGGTGTATCAACAAACGCGCATTGAATACGGATCAGATCGTTTCCTGTGCTTAATAACATGTCACCACGACCAATCAATTGTTCCGCTCCGCCGGAATCTAAAATAGTACGGGAATCAATTTTACTTGTCACTCTAAACGCAATACGAGCAGGGAAGTTAGCTTTAATGGTTCCCGTAATAATATTTACGGATGGACGTTGTGTTGCAATAATTAAATGAATTCCAATGGCGCGTGCTAATTGTGCTAAGCGGGCAATTGGTGTTTCCACTTCTTTACCGGCCGTCATGATCAGATCTGCAAATTCATCAATAACTAAAATAATATATGGTAAAAATTTATGTCCGTCGTTTGGATTTAATTTACGGCTTACAAATTTTGCATTGTACTCTTTTATGTTTCTTACCTGTGCATCCTGTAATAAACCATAACGTGTATCCATTTCGATACACAAAGAGTTTAGTGTGTGAATTACTTTTGTGTTATCAGTAATGATCGCGTCTTCTGAGTTCGGCAATTTAGCCAGGAAGTGACGCTCAATTTTATTGTATAGAGTTAATTCTACTTTTTTCGGATCAACCAAAACAAATTTTATTTGTGCAGGATGTTTTTTGTAAAGCAAAGAAACTAACACTGCATTTAATCCAACTGATTTACCTTGTCCGGTTGCGCCTGCCATTAACAAGTGTGGCATCTTAGCTAAATCGGCAATAAATATTTCGTTGCTTATTGTTTTTCCGAGAGCAATTGGCAGATCGTAAGTAGAGTTATTAAATTTCTCTGATGCTAAAATATTCCGCATAGGTACCATCTCAGGGGTTTGATTAGGAACTTCAATACCAATAGTTCCTTTACCGGGAATAGGAGCGATAATACGAATGCCAAGCGCTGCTAAACTCAAAGCAATATCATCTTCAAGATTTTTAATTTTTGAGATACGTACTCCTGCTGCAGGAACAATTTCGTATAATGTAACAGTCGGACCAACGGTTGCCATGATCTTATCGATCTCGATACCGTAATTTTTTAGTGTAGCAATAATACGGTCTTTGTTCGCTAATAATTCTTCCTGATTTACTTTTGAATGTACGTTGCCGTAATCATTTAATAGATCATAATGCGGGAATTGATAATGACCTAAATCAAGAGTAGGATCGTATTCACCAAACTCTTCAACTAATTGTGCGGCTTTATTTTCCCCCTCTAAAATTTCTTCTTTCGGGCCTTCAACTAAAAATTCCGGTTCACCTGTATTTGAAATTTTTGTTTCTGTTTCTTTATTTAAATCGAGAGGAATTGCTTCGTCTTTTATTTCAGGAATAATTTGTTCAACTGGTTTTTCTTCCACTGTATTTTTTACATCGAAGTTTAACGCAGCAGCTTCTTCTTCCGGAGTTAATTTTTCTTCAGCATTTTCATTAACATAAAAAATGGTTTCCGGTTTTTCTTCTGCAACAACTTCTTCTGTTTCTTTTTCTAAATTATTTTGTGCTTCTTCAACTTTACGTTCCGGTAATTTAAATGAAA
>DATMPR010000493.1:0-4904 GCA_035567575.1 Bacteroidia bacterium | reverse complement strand
TTGTATTTCAGCTAAAAATAAACCGTGTGCCGGTGCGGACATTCCTGCTTCAGTACGTTTTTTTTCAGCAATTATTTTTTTAAAGGCGGATAAAGTGATTTTATTTCTTCCGACCAATAATAAAGTTCCCACAATAGCGCGGACCATATTACGTAAAAATCTATCAGCAGTAATAACAAAACACCATTCGTTATCACTTATTTGCATCCAGCTGGCTTCAGATACATAACAAATATTTGTTTTAACCTGAGTGTGTAACTTGCTAAAGCTTGTAAAATCTTTTGTGTCTAATAAAATTTCGGCAGCTTTGTTCATCAGTTCAAAATCAATTGGCCCGTATTGATACCACGAAAAGTTTTCGATGAATGGATTTTTATGCTGATGAACATAATAATGATAAGTGCGGGCTGTCGCATCAAAACGCGCATGTGCATCTTCTTTAACTTTTTGAATAGAGAATACGCTAATGTCAGAGGGAAGAACCGTATTTAATTTATAGACCCAGTGCTGCGGATTTTCGCTTAGATCTGTTTCACAATTAAAATTGGCATAAAAATTACGTGCGTGTACGCCTGTGTCGGTACGGCCGCAACCGCTGACTTCAATACTTTCCTGTAATAACATTAACAGTTTTTCCTGCAAGATCTGCTGAATGGTATTAGGCGTATTTTCCTGTATTTGCCAGCCGTTGTACTTGGTACCGTTATATGCCAGTTTAATAAAGTAGCGCGACATCCCCCGTGGTTTGTAGATTTATAATATCTTTACAATTCGTAATTATGGGTAAAGTTAGCAAGAATATTGTTTTAAACGATGTAGAAATTATAGATACTTCTGTAGAGGGGAAATCGGTGGCTAAACATGATGGTTTGGTTATATTTTGTGAGGGAGGCGTGCCCGGTGATATTGTGGATATTAATATTTACCGAAAAAAAAGTAAGCTGGCAGAAGCTAAAGTAATTGAGATTAAAAAACCATCGGAACACCGTATTAAACCCGAATGCGTTCATTTTGGAGTATGTGGGGGCTGTAAGTGGCAAAACATGAATTATGAGGCTCAATTAAAGTTTAAACAGAAATTTGTAAGCGATGCTTTAATTCGAATTGGCAAATTGGATATTCCTGAAATGCTCCCAATTTTTAAAAACGAGAGCCCGTATTTTTATCGTAATAAGTTAGAATTCTCCTTTTCAAATAAAAAATGGTTAACTGAAGAACAAATACAAACGGAAGAGAATGTAGAAAATAAAAATGCTTTGGGATTTCATATTCCCGGTCGTTTTGATAAAGTGTTGGATATTGAAAAATGTTATTTACAAACAGATCCTTCCAATCAAATACGGAATGCGGTTCGTGATTACGCGGCAAAAAACAATTTAACTTATTTTGATATCAGGGATAAAGGTGGTTTTTTAAGAACGCTGATGATCCGCGTTACAGGAATTGGGGAAGTAATGGTTGTTGTTTCGGTTTATGATTGGTTGGAGAAAGAATTATTTGCTTTATTGGGGCATTTGAAAATAAATTTTCCGCAAATTACATCTCTGCAATACGTTCATAACCCGAAAGGAAACGACAGCATGGATGGTTTGGAAATAAAAACTTATTCGGGCAGGGATTTTGTTTATGAAGAGATGGAAGGATTGAAATTTAAGATCAGCCCAAAATCATTTTATCAAACTAACTCCGAACAAGCTTACAATTTATATAAGATCACAAGGGAATTTGCCGGATTATCAGGTAATGAATTAGTTTACGATCTGTATACAGGAACAGGAACCATTGCTAATTTTGTCGCGCGTAATTGTAAAAAAGTAATTGGCGTTGAGTATATTGAAGATGCCGTGAAAGACGCACGGGAAAATTCTAAATTAAATAGAATTGAAAATACTTCTTTTGCCACGGGAGATATGAAAGACGTATTGACGAATGATTTTATTAAACAGTATGGTCAACCCGATGTAATTATTACAGATCCTCCCCGTGCCGGTATGCATGAAGATGTTATTAAAGTAATTTTAAATGCGGATCCCGAAAAAATTGTTTATGTAAGTTGTAATCCTTCAACACAGGCACGCGATCTGGCTTTGATGTCGCATCAGTATAATATTGTAAAAATTCAACCTGTAGATATGTTCCCGCAAACAGCACACGTGGAGAATGTAGTTCTGTTAGAACGTAAATAAAAAATGTTAGGCTTAAAATTAGAAACAGATCCAAACTGGGTTAACATCGTTGAGAAAAACATTTCAGAAATTTTAACCGACCATGCCTGGTGCGAACAAAAAGCGGCAAGCAATGCAATTTCATTAGTGATCGGATTCCCCGAAAAAACAGAATTGGTAGAAGCGATGTTAGGCATCGCCAAAGAAGAACTCACGCATTTCGAAATGGTGCACAAAAAAATTATTGAACGTGGTTTTGAATTTGGAGTAGAAAGAAAAGATTATTATGTAAATGATCTCTACAAATTCATGCGCAAAGGTTACAAAAGAAGAATAGTTTTGATAGACCGTTTATTATTTGCTGCTTTAGTAGAGGCAAGGAGTTGTGAGCGTTTCAGGATTTTATCAGAGCAAATCAATGACGCGGATCTGCGTGAATTTTATAAAGAATTAATGATAAGCGAAGCAAACCATTATACAACATTTTTAGGTTTTGCAAGAAAATACGGCGAAGGCGTTGAAGACGTAAATAAACGCTGGCAGCAATGGTTAGATCATGAAGCTAAAGTAATTCTCAATTACGGTAAGGAAGAAACGATGCACGGATAGTTCAGTAGGCAGTGGCAGAAAGCAATAGGCAGTTTTATCCTTTAATTCTCTTTTGTCCCTTCAGTCCCTTTTGTCTCTTCTTTCTTCAACAATTTAACGTCAGCAATCAATTTATTCACCGCAACGCTATCGGTGCCATCATACATTCCTCGGATGCGTTTTTGTTTATCGATCAATAAAAATAATTCGCTGTGTAAAAAACCTTCCGGACTACCATCTTCCTGCAGCGCATTTACCAAATAATCATTCAGCGCCAGATCATAAATTACTTTTTTGTTTCCTGTTAAAAAATGCCATTTGTTTTTTATGGCGCCATATTTTCCCGCGTAGGCATTTAAAACTTCTGATGAATCATGGGAAGGATTTACCGTATGCGATAAAATTAAAAAGTCATTATCGTTTTTAAAAGCATCTTGTACGCGAATTAATTGCGTACTCATTTGCGGACAAATACTCTGACAGGTAGCAAAGAAAAAGTCGGCAACATAAATTTTATTTGCAGTTGTTTTCTGACTGATAGTATCTTTATTTTGATCTATTAATTTAAAATCACCAATGGTGTGATAAATTGTATCACTGCCCATGCCTGCATATTTTTTTTCGCCAATAACAGGTAATAAAAGTTTTGGTCCTTTAGCGGTTTCTTTTTTTGAATTGCATGAAATAAGAATTAGTGCTGCAATGCCAATGCGGGTTATTTTACTTAGGTTTTTCATCTTTAATTTCATTTTCTTTTAACATCGTATTTTTTTCTTCGCGTATTCGTAAATGCTGATACTCTGATAACAAACGTTTAACTTCTACAGCAAAGCGCGCATCATAATACCCTCTTATATGTCTTTTTTTATCTAACAATACAATGCAGCTGTAATCGACATGACTTGGTTTTGATTTGAAAAACGAAACATTCATGCTGTCGAACGAAGATCTATTCCAATAGCATTGTTCAACATTGGTTAAAGTAATACTCAGACTATCCTTTAAATTATATTCAACCGTAGCAATACTATCGGTTTTAGGAAAAATAATTAACAAGGGGAGCGCATTAATATCATCTTTTTTATGAGTTGTGTAATCTAACAATCCCTCAAGCCGCATGTTTTCTTTTAAATATTCAGGTTTAATGAAAGTTAATGTAAGCAAAGGATAATTTATGGTATCGAAATATTTTAGGGAAATTGAATTGTTATTCAAGGTTGGTAATTTAATATTTCCTAATTCATAATAAACTGTATCAGTTCCGTTTAAAGTTTTTGGTCCGTAATAAAGTAATTTATTAAAATTAATCGTACTGGTTTCCATAATAAGCCATAACGCCGAAGGGAAAAGAATAATTAAAAAAAGGAGGAGCCGCTTGTTCTTTTTCATAGCGGCACAAAGGTACAATGGTAAACCGAATAAAAAAACCCCTGAAGCACGAAGGCTTCAGGGGTTTAATAGAAAAAGGGATTATTATTGTATAATTAACTTTTTAGTAGTTGATTTTTCTCCAACCGTGGTTTTAACATGATAAATGCCACTGGTCAAATCAGAAGTGTTCATTAAATATTTTATTTCAGGAGCACTTCCTAAATCAATCGATCTTACAATCTGACCTAAATTATTTATTACAACAACAGAAACGGCTTCTGTTTTTTCGTTGGTTAAGTTGATGTTTACATTATTAGTAGTCGGATTTGGATATACATTATAATTTAAAGCTTCAAGATTAATGTTGTTAATGCCGGTTAGAACATTATTATTAATTGTAATAGATGCCGAATTTTGAACCGTTGGACCTGACCCGGAATTAACAGTCTGGCTATCGTAAGCCACCATTACAATAGGGAATTTTTGAGTGCCTGTATAATAATGATATTCCGTTGTAACTCCATTTATAGTAAAGGTTAATGGAAAGGTGCCAATATTTGCATAAGATAAATTCTCTATTTTAACCTGGAGACAATTATTAAATACAATGCTTCCCGGCAAAGTTACAGTTCCTGAACCCGGTGCAGTTACATTGACCGTACCTGAACCGGGGCCGGTAATTGATAAATAATCGACAGTGCCGGCATAAGTATCCGTAGAGCTGTAACCGAAACTAACAGGCCATGATGCAATGATCCCTGAATCGGTAAATGTGGCACT
>DATMPR010000492.1:0-4352 GCA_035567575.1 Bacteroidia bacterium | reverse complement strand
AAGTAATTAATGGAAACGGATAATTTTTTCATATTTAGTATTACTGGCGGGGCTGGTAAAAATGTTTTAGCTACCGCAGTAGTTAAGGCTATTAAAAAGGCATATCCAGAAACTAATATAATTATATTAACAGCACATAGGGATGTGTGGTTATATAATCCAAATGTTTATAGAATTTATGTTCACGGAAATACACCAAATTTTTATCAGGACTATATAAAGGATAAAAAAAATGTAAAAGTATTTTGCATTGACCCCTATTTTACAAACGATTATATTCTTAAAAAGAAACATCTTATCGAAATATGGTGTGATTTGATTAATGTACCTTATAATAATGAAAAGCCAGAATTATTCTTTAATCAAAGAGAAGTTGAATTTGTAAAGAATTTTTATAACATAAATAATAGTAGTAAAATATTTATTATTCAAACTAATGGTGGTACGCAAACCGATGTAAAAATTTCATGGATGAGAGATTTGCCAATGGATATTGCACAAAAAGTTGTTAATAAATATTTTAATGAAGGTTATAGAGTTATACATATAAGAAGAGATGACCAGCCAACATTAAATAATACCGAGCAATTTGTGGGAGGTTTAAGAGAGTTATTTTCTATAATACGTTTTTCACAAAAAAGATTATTTATAGACAGCGTATCTCAGCATATTGCATCAGCATTACAAAAAGAATCTACTGTTGTATGGGTTAGAAATTCACCAGAAGTTTTAGGTTATTCATTCCATGATAACATAGTAACCAAAGCGGAAGACGAAATTGATATGCTACCAAACGCAGGAACATTCGAACCATATGATATAACAGGAAACATTTATCAATGTCCATTTAAAGAAGGAACAAAATTATTTGATGAAGAAGAAATTATTGAATCAATAAATAAACAACAAAATACAATAGAGTTAATTTAACTTAAAAAAAATAAAACATGGAATTTAGCACAATACATATCTTCGCATATGGAGAATCTCAAATTATATCTAAAGATTTAAACTTTAAATCTTCAAACGATAATTTTAAAAATTTACAAGCAGTTATTGACAATGTAAAGTCAAACAAACCAGAAGGTGTTGCAGAAAAAGATTTTCATGCAATAAACATTTTTAAATTAAAATCCGATTATAATGCTCCTGATAGTGAAGGTTCTTTTTCAGTTCCTTTTCAAAATTTAGATTCTAACAATATTGATGCTTTGATTACTGAATTTCAGAATCTAAAAGATGCAGATGATAAAGCAAAAGCTGATTCTTTAAATAATAAGTAATGAATATTACAAATAATATTACTCCTGTTATAAACAAAGAAGTTTTTAATACAAAAATCGGTTATTCATATATTGGATTAGGACGTTACCAATCTACTACTGGAAGTTCTTATTATGATAAAATTAAAGATAAACTTACTCCAGAACAAAAACATAATTACAATAAACATAAACTTACAGCAAGTGGCTATTACAGTAATATAGAAGGCGGATACGGTTGCAACTCTACAACGATAAATAAGTCCGATTATCCACAATCTTTTAATTCTTATTCAATTAAAATAAGATTTAATACTGAAAATAAAGGTTCTTTGTTTTGGAGAGTTTTAATAGATAACAAAGAGTACTTAGCGAACAGTGTAGATATTCAAGTCCCAGTTAAAACAACAATGGATACTTTAGAAGATGGAAAAACAAAATTCCATATTTCCTGTAATTACAACGAATTGATTTGGGAGGAAAACAAAAATTTAATCATAAAATAATGTCTAAAAAAACAATATTTCTTAGCGGTATGCCACGCTCAATGTCAACCTTAATGGCAAATATTTTGGCAAACAATCCTCGCATTGGTGGTGGTGAAACTTCTCCTCTATTGGAATACGTGTATGGGGCAAAAGGAAATTTCTCAACTACTCCAGAAGTTAAATCTGCATTAACTGAAGAAATAATGAGTGAAAGTTTTTTAAATTTTTGCAGGAGTGGTATAAATGGTTACGCAGAAAAAATTACTCCAAAAGAAATATATTTGGACAAAAGTAGAGGTTGGATTCATTACGCACATTTTTTGTGGCAAATAATTCCAGACGCAAAAATTATTGTTATGGTTAGAGATATTCGTGGTATCGCATCTTCTTTTGAAAAAAAATGGAGAGAAAATCCTGACGTTATAGACCACAGAGATAATCCTGCCGAACAAAATTTCATTACAGTTGACCAGAGAGTTCAGCGTTGGCTAGATGATGCTCCGATTGGATTATCTATAAGGCGACTATGGAATGCTTGGCAAACAAAAACATTAAATAATAATAATATTTTAATTGTTAGGGCTGAGGAGTTGTGTAAAAATCCAAAAGCCATGATGCAAAAAGTTTATGACTTTATTGAAGAGCCATATTATGATTTAGACTACAACGATGTTAAACAAATGACTGTTGAAAATGACAGGATAGCAGATTTCGGAATATACGGTAGCCACACTATACGCCAAAAAATTGAACCAATTAAAAAAGATTGGGATGATATTTTAACGACGCAAGTTTCAAATAATATCAAAGCTGGCTACAAATGGTTTTATGATGAATTTAATTATTTCTAAATAGCATTTAATTAACAACTCTTTGTTAATTAGTTTATTTTTTATCAAGTACAAATACAAATTTTGATTAATTTTTTTGATTAAATTTGTTGTGTATAATAAATAATGAACTATGGATACTACTACCGAACACAATGATAAACCTTTAACATTAAAAAGCCTTCAAAGTCATCTTGTAAAAACAATTGCAGGTGCTTTAGTTGTAGCCTTAATAGGTGCTTTTCTAACGGCTTATCTTTCTACTTACAAAACAGCAGATGATGTTAGTGAGTTAAAAAGCAGTAAGACCGAAATGAGAGATGACATTAAGGAATTAAAAACGGCTGTTTCGGATATAAAAATTGCTCTCTCAAATAACGGAATTTATACTGCTGATAATAAAGAAAAAATTGCCACTTTAGAACAAGACGTAAAGGACATTAAAAAATCTCAGGAAGATATGTTGAAGATTCTTTACGAAATTAAGTCAAAACAAAAATAAATTTATAGAATAAGAGTGAGTAATAAATGGAATATTAAAATCGACGAATCAGAAAATCCAAACATGCGTGGTTTTTTTGTTTCAGTCGAAAATAATGGCGAATATGTTGGGGCAATTAAAGGAATAATAAACAATTTCGATAAAGCCATCTCAGAAGGAAGAAACATTATCTTGTCTTCCATTAAGCAACACGATGACAAAATCAAATACGCAAAAGTAGCTCAGGATTTATTCACAAAAAAGTATTTGTACAATAATATGTATAATGAGATTTATGGCGTAGGCATTCAGCACGAAGGAAACACAGAAAGCGGTGAGCCTTATTTAAATGTTTTGATGAATACAAAAAACGACTATTTAATGAAATTAATCCCAGATGAAATTTCAGTTCCAAATACTCCGTTCACTTATAAAATAAAAAAGGAATATTCCGATAAGATTGTAGCTCAAACCCAACAATCCAAATGACAAACGGATTAAATGGAATAGACCATGTTAAAAATGGCATAAACAAAGGAGAAATTATAGCCGTATCTCTTGGTATTTTTTTGTTTGGATTAACTGTTTACGCTATGAGCATGTCAATAAAAGCAAGCACATTAAATTTAAAAAAATTAAGTGATGAAGGATATAAATAATAAAATCACTAAAAATAAATAACATGAATCATCAAGAAAATCACATTAGGTTAATGGGCAAACAGGTAATTTATCGCCTAACAGAAGAAGAAAGAAAGGTTAATAATTATCAGGATTTTGCGCCAGCTATTATTGTGGCTGCTTGGGAAAATGAATATCAACAAAACGGAGAAAACCCTGAATTTCATTGGGGTTTAAATTTAAAAATCATTACAGATGGGGAAAATAATTTATGGAAAACATCTGTAAAACGTTCTTTAAACGGTGAAGGTGAAAAAGGAAACCCCTTAAAAATTGAACAAGGTACTTTCTTTTATGGAGACGCATTGTCGTCTGACTACAATGTAAATATATAGTTACATAAATTAATAATTAATCAAATAAATATAACAATTAAAAACAAAAACAAAATGAACACAGAATTAAGAACAGGAATTGTAAAATTTTTTAACAATGACAAAGGCTTCGGCTTTATTACAGACAAAGAAAATGGAGAAGAAGTATTTGTCCATGCAACAGGATTAAAACAAAAAATTCGTCAAAACGATAGAGTAACTTTCGAAACTCAGGAAGGTAAAAAAGGAACGATTGCAGTAGAAGTTACTTTGGCTTAGAATAGTTTTTAACTATTT
>DATMPR010000491.1:0-13168 GCA_035567575.1 Bacteroidia bacterium | reverse complement strand
TAATAAAATAACTACATCATGACCGCATTCTACTAAGCGTTTTGCTTTTTCTAAAACTATGTTTGCAATTTTTACGTGTTTATCGGCAGGCTCATCAAAAGTTGATGAAACCACTTCTGCTTTTACACTGCGGGCCATATCGGTAACCTCTTCCGGGCGCTCATCAATTAATAAGATCATCAAATAAATTTCCGGATGATTATAAGCTATCGCGTTTGCAACTTCTTTTAATAAAACTGTTTTACCGGTTTTCGGCTGCGCAACAATCAAACCACGCTGACCTTTACCAATTGGGGTAAACATATCTATAATACGTGTACTTAAGGTTTCTTGTGGATGGCCGGTTAATTTTATTTTTTCGTTAGGGAATAATGGTGTTAAATAATCGAACACAACGCGGTCGCGCACAAATGCGGGTTCCCTGCCGTTAATTTGATCAACTTTAATTAATGGGAAATATTTTTCACCTTCTTTCGGCGGACGAATACCGCCTTTAACAACATCTCCGGTTTTTAATCCGAATAATTTTATTTGCGATTGTGAAACGTAAACGTCGTCCGGTGAATTTAAATAGTTGTAGTCGGAGCTGCGTAAAAAACCATAACCATCCGGCATAATTTCTAAAACGCCTTCAGCAGTAACGATCCCATCAAAATTATAATAAACTTTTTCGGGTTTTTTGTCCCGATTGCTATCGGGGTCAGTAGTATCACCTTGATCGGTCATACCTGTATTTTCACTTACCGGATTATTTTCATTTGATGTATTAGCTGTAGCGGTATTATCGTTTGTGTTTTGGTAAGAATTAACTTGCACTTTTTCCTCGGCTGCCGGTGTTTCCTCAGCCGCTTCTTCTTCAGTTGAAGGCGCTACTGTGTCTTCGGTATTCATGGGTTCCAATTTCACAATTTTACGCGGACGTTTTTCACGTTCGGTGCCGCCATTTCCTTTCTTGCCTGATAATTTATCGGCCAGATCCGGATTGCTTTTTTGAGCATCAATAATTTGTAAGATCAGATCGCCTTTGCTTAGAGTTCTGGCATCGATGCTGAATTTCTTGGCAATTTCTTTCAGGTCTGATAATAAGCGGTTGCTTAAATCCATTGCGTCAAACATAAGATTTGAGGAGTTTAATTAAGAGATTAATTATTTTAATTTTTGTGTGATTCTAAAATGCTTTTTCTGATTGTTGAACTACAAGATGATGTGGTTCTCAGATTACGTACTACAAGTATAAGTATTATTTTTTAAACCAAAAAATATTTTTTTAGTGTGAGATCCCCTCTAAATACTTGTTTAACCAGGTATTTTTAAGCGGTTTTTTCCAGTCTTTTAGCTGTTCAGATGATGAAATAGCAGTATCATAAACAAGGGTATTCTCATTTATTGTATGTTGTTCCAGTAATTCTTTTATTTTGAATGAGTGAACAATCATTAATCCCGAGTAAACTTCGAGTGCCGTTAAAAAACGGTTTAACAATTCTAAATTAAACTCTTTTTCCTGAACCTGTATAAACCGCTGTAATTTATCAATGCTGCATCCGCTGGCGTTGTAGGCGCTTTCATCCACCTTCATTATCAGCATCCGGTTTTTGTAAAGTTCGAACGAGGCATTTAGTTTTTGATCGTGAGCGGTCCATGAATCTGTAAACGTTTTACAATTAGCGATAAATTGAGTACGCTCTCCGATACTTAGATCTTTACTTAATATATATATCCAGACTTTCTCTATCATTAAAATTGCGGATTAACCCCAATATAATTTTGAGGTGTGATTTTTTTAAGTTCTGTTCTAATTTCGGCGCTCACATTTAAAGTATCAATAAAAGCAAAAATGGATTCCTTAGTAATATGAGAATTGGTACGCGTTAGTTCTTTTAAAGCTTCGTAAGGTTTAGGATATCCTTCGCGGCGTAAAACTGTTTGTATTGCTTCCGCTACAACAGCCCAGTTTCTTTCCAGATCCCTGTTAATACAAGCTTCATTTAAAATTAATTTATCTAAACCTTTTAAAATACTCTTTAAAGAAATAAGCATGTGTGATAAAGGTACACCAATATTCCTTAAAACTGTGCTGTCCGTTAGATCACGCTGTAAACGCGATATTGGCAATTTTGCAGATAAATGTTCTAATAAAGCATTTGCCATTCCTAAATTTCCTTCTGCATTTTCAAAATCGATCGGATTTATTTTATGAGGCATTGCTGAAGAACCGATCTCACCTGATTTTAATTTTTGTTTAAAATATTCAACACTGATATAGGCCCAGATATCCCTGCACAGATCAATTAAAATTGTATTGATGCGTTTACAAGCATCACAATAAGCTGATAAATTATCGTAATGCTCAATTTGTGTTGTGAATTGCGAACGCGATAAACCCAAAGTTTTATTTACAAAATCATTTCCGAATTTGATCCAATCTTGTTTTGGATAAGCAACACAATGCGCATTAAAATTACCTGATGCCCCGCCAAATTTAGCAGAATACGGCACAGCTTTTAATTGCTGTAATTGTTTTTCCAACCGCTCAACAAAAACATAAATTTCTTTTCCTAAACGGGTTGGCGTTGCGGGCTGACCGTGAGTACGCGCTAACATGCTTACGTTTTCCCAGGCATGGCTTTGTAATTTCAATTTTGCTATGACTGCTTCTATTTGCTTTAGGATGCTGTTATTAGTCGCGTCTTTCAGAGATAAAGGAACTGCTGTATTATTTATGTCTTGCGATGTTAAACCAAAGTGCACAAATTCCATTTGTTTACTTAAACCTAATTTCTGTAATTTTTCCTTTACAAAATATTCAACCGCTTTAACATCATGGTTAGTTGTTTTTTCGGTGTCTTTAATTTTTTGTGCATCTGCTTCCGAGAAATTATTTACAAATGCGCGAAGAAGTTCTTTATGCAATGAATCAAGTGGTTTTAGCTGCGGTATATTAAAATCACAAAGCGCAATGAAATATTCCACCTCAATTAAAACGCGGTATTTTATTAAGCCGTATTCAGAAAAATAAGCCGAAAGTTCTTCTGTTGTTTTACGGTATCTGCCATCAACAGGAGAAATGGCTGTAAGAGCATTCAAATCCATGGAAAAAGTAAAGGGCAAAGATACGATTTTATTAGATATTTATAATATTTCATTGATAATATTAATCTATATTTACCAGGGTTCAGAAAGGTCTTAAGCCGATCTAAAAGATTAATTTAAAAGTTAAAAATTGATTTGGAGAAAAAAAACGTCATAAAAATTGCCATTTTAGGCGCCGAAAGTACGGGAAAATCTACCTTGTGTGAACAACTTGCCCTGCATTATAATACCGTTTTTGTTCGGGAGTATGCGCGGCAGTATTTTACCAAAAAGAAAAATATTGATGATTATTCGCTGAACGACCTCGAAACTATTTATGTGCACCAGATCGAAAACGAAAAAAAGGCTCTTTTAACAGCGCGCCGGTTTTTGTTTTGCGATACTACTTTAATAACCGGAAAAATCTGGACACTGGAAGAGTTTAAAACTATTCCGGGATTTATTTCACAGAATATTTCTAAAATAAAATACGATCTGTATCTTTTAACCAGTAATGAAGTTCATTGGAAAAAAGATCCCTTACGCAAAAACCCCGATAGCCGTGATCATCATTATCAGCGGAATATCGAAGAATTGAAATTATTACAAGCTAATTACAGGGTTGTAGAAGGTTTGAACGAACAACGTTTAAAAAATGCCATAAAACATATTGACGGTTTGTTTTAGCTGCAAAATTCTGTGAAATATATAAAATGTTCATAAGGTGCTTTTTTAGTTGATAATTCCTTTTAATTAGCGCTGTTTTTATTGACTTCCATTGTGCGATTTATTACCTTTATGCTGACTTTAGGGGTGCTTGGATAGGGCAAAAGTTTAAAGTCAAAATTCAAAAGTTTCTATTATTGATCTTTTGACTTCTGACTTTGTTTCTTTTGACTTTAAAAACCGGCTGAGAAGATACCCTCACACCTGATGCAGATAATGCTGCCGAAGGAAAAAGTGAAGACTATCTTCGTCTGCATACCTCTGAAAATTTTCTTATGGAGGTAATTATAAATCATAACAAAACAGAATTGAAGGAAAAATCCTCTTTATTTATTTTACTTCAATTGCAAGATCTTTCCGAAAAAAAGGGAATTGCAGTTGCCGTAAATAATAAAGTTGTGCCGCGTTCAAAATGGAATTCACATATTTTAAATTCAAACGATTCTATAACAATTATTAAAGCAACGCAAGGCGGATAGGGAAAAGCAGCAGGAAGCACTGGCAATAGGCAGTAAAACAAAAAATATAAATTATTATTAGAAAATATACTATGAAAAAAGATAAACAACCGAATGACTCTGTGATATCACGCGATCCGTTTCCAAATTCTAAAAAAATATTTGTGAAAGGCAAACTTCACAATATTAATGTGGCTATGCGCGAAGTTGAATTGACCGATACCGTTGATAAATTTAACGGTAAGGTGGAAAAGAACGTGCCTGTGACTATTTATGATACAAGTGGTCCGTATACAGATCCTGCAATTGAAGTGGACGTAAAAAAGGGATTGCCCCGAATAAGAGAACAGTGGATCTTAGATCGCGGTGATGTTGAACAGTTAAATTCTATCTCATCTGAATATGGTAAACAACGTTTAAATGATAAATCCTTAGATGAATTACGTTTTAAACATTTAGCTAATCCGCTAAAAGCAAAAAAAGGACATAACGTTTCGCAAATGTATTACGCAAAAAAAGGAATTATCACTCCCGAAATGGAATACATTGCCATACGCGAAAATTTACGCATCGAAGAATTATATAAAACCAATGATGTTTTATGGAAACAACATAAAGGAGAAAATTTTGGAGCAAGAACACCTTTAAAATTTATTACACCTGAATTTGTACGCGAAGAAATTGCAAGAGGAAGAGCTATTATCCCAAATAATATTAATCACCCCGAAACAGAACCAATGATAATTGGCCGTAATTTTTTAGTTAAAATAAATGCAAACATTGGTAACTCCGCTGTTAGTTCAAGTATCGAAGAAGAAGTTGAAAAAATGGTTTGGGCCACACGCTGGGGCGCTGATACAGTTATGGATCTGTCAACAGGAAAAAACATTCACGAAACACGCGAGTGGATCTTAAGAAATTCATCTGTTCCAATTGGAACTGTTCCAATTTACCAGGCCTTAGAAAAAGTAAATGGTAAAGCGGAAGAATTAACCTGGGAAATTTTCAAGGATACTTTAATTGAACAAGCAGAACAAGGTGTCGATTATTTTACCATTCACGCCGGTGTTTTATTACGTTATGTTCCTCTTACTGCAAAACGTGTGACAGGAATTGTTTCACGCGGCGGTTCTATTATGGCTAAATGGTGTTTGGCACATCACAAAGAAAATTTTCTTTATACCAACTTCGAAGAAATTTGCGATATCATGAAGTCGTACGACGTTGCTTTTTCACTTGGAGATGGCTTGCGTCCGGGTTGTATTGCAGATGCAAACGATGAAGCGCAATTCGGAGAATTAGAAGCGTTAGGCCGCCTCACAAAAATTGCCTGGAAACATGATATACAAACAATGATCGAGGGTCCGGGACATGTGCCCATGCATTTGATAAAAGAAAATATGGATAAGCAATTAAAAGAATGTGATGAGGCACCGTTCTATACACTCGGTCCGCTTACAACTGATATTGCTCCGGGTTATGATCATATTACTTCTGCTATTGGCGCCGCAATGATAGGTTGGTATGGAACTGCGATGTTATGTTATGTAACACCAAAAGAACATTTAGGTTTACCGAATAAAAAAGATGTTAAAGACGGTGTGATCACTTACAAATTAGCCGCGCATGCAGCAGATTTAGCAAAAGGACATCCGGGTTGTCAGCACAGAGATAATGCGTTAAGTAAAGCACGATTTGAATTCAGATGGCAGGATCAATTTAATTTATCACTCGATCCGGATACAGCACGTGAGTTTCATGATGAAACATTACCGGCTGAAGGTGCAAAGATCGCGCACTTCTGTTCAATGTGCGGACCGCATTTCTGCAGCATGAAAATTACACAAGACGTAAGAAAATACGCAGAAGAAAATGCATTAGCAGATGGTGTTGCTTTAGAAGAAGGCATGAAGGAAAAATCAGAAGAATTTAAACAAAAAGGAGCTGAATTATATTTATAATGCAAAAACTAATCGTTGTAACCCATCCGGGACACATAAATGATGAAATTGACACTTGTAAGGAGTTGTTTGATTCGGGTTTGGAACGCCTTCATGTAAGAAAATATAAGTGGTCGGAAAATGAAATTACAAATTGGCTTCGGCATTTTTCGAAGGACGAATTAGCACGAATGACAATTCATCATCAGCAGGGAATTTTTGAAAAAAAGCATTTAGGAGGTTTACATTTAAAATACTCGAATGATTTTTCTTATTCAAAAGATTCATCACAAACTTTTTCCTGCTCGGTTCATACCTGGAACGAAGCCAAAATTGCTTTAGATTATTGTGATTATATTTTTATCAGTCCTGTATTCGACAGCATTTCAAAATTAGCTTATAAACAAAATGCAGATCTGTTAAGAGTTCCGACTGATCTTACAGAAAAAAAAATATTTGCATTAGGCGGAATTGATAATGGCAACATTCATAAAATTTACGAAATGGGTTATTATGGCGCTGTTGTTTTGGGATATATTTGGAACAATGTAGATGGAGCCGTTGAGAATTTTAATACTTTGATGAAATTAGGAACGCGTGGAAAGTAAAAGGCCATATGTAATGAGTATTGCAGGATACGATCCAAGCGGCGGAGCCGGTGTTTTGGCTGACGTCAAAGTTTTTGAGCAGCATAAAACTTATGGTTTTGCAGTGATCACATCCAATACATTACAGGATGATGAAGACGTGAAAGCAATTAAATGGATACCAGTTGAAGATATAAAAAAACAAATCGATGTTATTCTAAATAAATTTCAGGTAACTGTTTTTAAGATCGGAATTGTAGAAAACGGAAGCATGTTAATGACAATTAAAGATCATATTTTAACGCGAATCCCTAATCCGAAAATAATCTGGGATCCAATTTTAATTGCATCTTCAGGATTTAAAATTTTTGATAATAAAAATTCTACGCTTGAATTATTAGACGGAATATATTGTGTAACTCCTAACCTGCCCGAGTTCATTGAACTTATTAGATCCGAAGAAGAAGCTTTTAGAATTTCAAAAACCACATCAATATATTTAAAAGGCGGACACAATCTGGCAAATAAAGGACTTGATGAATTATTTTTAAATGAAGAAAGGATAAGCCTAAAGCCTGAAACTACTGAATTAAGTTCTAAACACGGTTCAGGTTGCATTTTATCTTCTTCGCTTGCAGCAAATATAGCTTTGGGGTTCAATTTGCAAGATTCCTGTAAAAACGCTAAGTCTTATACCGAAAAAACTCTATTATCAAATAAAACTTTACTTGCCTATCATAATTAAATGGAAAGATTACAATACATATCACAGGAAACTGAAAAATTATCGCACCTTGAAGGAATTGAAAAAGCCTGCGAAGCCGGTGTAAAATGGATTCAGATGCGCGTTAAAAATAAGAACGAACAGCAAGTGACCGAACTGGCAAAAGCCGTGCAACAAATTTGTAACTTACATAATTGTTACCTGATAATTAACGATCATGCTTCTGTTGCTAAACAAATCAATGCAAATGGCGTTCATTTAGGAAAAGAAGACATGTCTGTGAGTGAAGCACGAAAATTAATTGGTGATTCTTTTACTATCGGCGGAACAGCAAATACAATTGATGAGATCGAAATGCATTTTAGATCAGGCGCAAACTATGTTGGGGTTGGTCCGTTTAAGTTCACCACAACAAAACAAAAATTGAGTCCCATACTTGGATTAGAGGGTTACAGGAAAATAATGGATGAATATAGTAAGCGCAATATTTCAATTCCTGTTATTGCAATCGGCGGAATAGAATTAAACGATATAAAAGAAATTATGAGTACAGGGATTTATGGTATCGCGGTCTCAGGATTAATTGCTAATGCCATTGATGCTAAAGCAACAGTAAAACAAATCAATGAATCGATTAACGCTTCAATTTTTACAACATGTTAAAAATAGCAGATAAAATATTTACATCCAGGTTATTTACCGGAACCGGTAAATTCAGCAATAGTTCATTAATGCGGGAAGCTTTATTGCAAAGTGGTTCTGAATTAGTAACTGTAGCTCTTAAACGCGTGGATGTTCAAAATGAACAGGATGATATTTTGTTACACTTAAGTCATCTGCAATTTAATTTATTACCAAATACTTCCGGCGTGCGAAATGCTAAGGAAGCAATTTTTGCAGCTGAATTAGCGCGTGAAGCGTTAGAAACAAATTGGTTGAAATTAGAAATTCATCCTGATCCAAAATATTTACTCCCCGATCCAATTGAAACTTTAAAAGCAGCAGAAAAATTAGTGAAATTAGGATTTATAGTTCTACCCTACATTCATGCTGATCCGGTTTTGTGTAAACGTTTAGAAGAGATAGGTACGGCGGCCGTTATGCCATTGGGTTCGCCGATCGGAAGTAATAAAGGATTAAAGACAATTGATTTTTTAGAAATAATTATTGAACAAAGCAAAATACCGGTTGTTATAGATGCCGGAATTGGTTCTCCATCTGATGCTGCAAAAGCAATGGAATTGGGTGCAGACGCGGTTTTAGTAAATACAGCAATAGCAGTTTCTGAAAATCCGGTACAAATGGCAATTGCATTTAAAATGGCTGTTGAAGCAGGACGAATGGCGTTTGAAGCCAAATTAGCAAAATCAAAAAACTTTGCGGAAGCCAGTAGTCCGTTAACCGCTTTTTTGGACTAAAGCCACAGATAACGCAGATTTATACAGATGAATCCGTGTTAATCTGTGAAATCCGCGGCTAAATATACTAACAAACGAAATGACCTTTAGAGACATATTCGAATCATATAATTGGGATGAAACCAAAGCAAGCATCTATATAAAAACAAAAACAGATGTTGAAGAAGCTTTGCATAAGTCGAAACGCAACTTAGAAGATTTTAAAGCGTTGATTTCTCCCGCTGCAGCTGATTATTTAGAACCGATGGCGCAACTGAGCCGGCAATTAACTTTGAAACGTTTTGGTAATACGATTCAGATGTACATCCCTATGTATCTTTCAAATGAATGTCAGAATATTTGTACCTATTGCGGTTTTAGTTTTGATAACAAACTACCACGTCGCACTTTAACAGATGAAGAAATTTTACAGGAAACAGAACACATAAAAAATTTAGGTTATCAGCATATTTTATTGGTAACCGGTGAAGCCAATCAAACCGTTGGTGTTGATTATTTTAAAAATGCTTTAAAATTAATGACGCCCCATTTTTCGCATGTTGCAATGGAAGTTCAGCCATTGGATACTGATGAATACAAAGATTTGGTTACCCTTGGTTTAAATACGGTTTTAGTTTATCAGGAAACCTATCATAAAGAAGATTATAAAAAACATCATCCAAAAGGCAAAAAATCAAATTTTGATTACAGAATTGAAACACCAGACCGTTTAGGAAAAACAGGTGTGCACAAAATTGGTTTAGGAACTTTAATTGGTTTGGAAGATTGGCGTACCGATAGTTTTTTTACCGCATTGCATTTGAATTATCTGGAAAAAAAATACTGGCAAACTAAATATTCTGTTTCTTTTCCAAGATTACGTCCACATGCCGGAGGATTGCGACCAAAAGTTGATATCAGTGATAAAGAATTAGTACAATTGATCTGCGCTTACAGAATTTTTGATGAAGAAATTGAACTATCTATTTCTACCCGAGAGAGTGAAAAATTCAGAAACAATATTATAAAATTAGGAATTACAAGTATGAGCGCCGGATCAAAAACAAATCCCGGTGGTTATGTTGTAGAACCACAATCACTCGAGCAGTTTGAAATTGATGATGCGCGCAGTACAAAAGAAATATCAGAAATGATAAAGCAACAAGGGTACGAACCGGTTTGGAAAGATTGGGATGCATCTCTTGTAAGCACACATTAAAATGTTAAGCAAAGAAGAAAAAGAAAGATATAGCAGGCATTTAATTTTAGAAGGCTTTGGTGAAGAAGCGCAGCTAAAATTAAAAAACGCTAAAGTACTGGTAGTTGGTGCAGGCGGATTAGGCTGCCCTGCCCTTCTCTATTTATCCGCTGCAGGCGTTGGAACAATTGGAATCATAGATGACGACATTGTAAGTGAATCGAATTTACAACGACAAATTTTATTTAGTATTGAAGATGTTGGAAAGCAAAAAGTATTGTCTGCAAAAGCCAAATTGAATTCTCAAAACCCATTCATACAAATCGAAACTTATTTTAAAAGAATTAATGCGGAAAATGCCTGTGATATAATTAAAAATTACGATTTGGTATTGGATAGTTCGGATAATTTCGCAACACGTTATTTATTAAATGACGCCTGCGTTATTTTAAATAAACCTTTAGTTTATGGCTCGATTTATAAATTTGAAGGCCAAGTTTCAGTATTCAATTATAAAAACGGACCAACTTACCGTTGCCTATTTCCTGAACCGCCAAACGAAGGTGAAATGCCCGCTTGCGGGGAAGTTGGCGTATTAGGTGTGTTACCCGGAATTACTGGAACATGGCAAGCGACTGAAGCAATAAAAATCATTACAGAAATAGGTGAGCCTCTTAGCGGAAAACTATTAAGGTTTGAACTTTTGAGTAATTCAATTTCTACTTTTGAGTTTGAAGCGGATGAAAAAAATAAATTAATTTCAAAACTTGGTGAATATGATTTTAACTGCGAAATAAATTCCGTTAGCCTTGATAAATTAAAAGATTTAGAGAAAAAAGAAACTATTCAGTTAGTTGATGTGAGAGATAAAAATGAATTTGAAACAAAAAACTTAAAGGGTATCAATATTCCTGTTTCCGAAATAAAAACACGCATTACTGAGTTAAATCCTAATTTAAAAACAGTTGTTCACTGTAAAAGTGGTGTACGTTCTAAACAAGCCATAGAAATAATTAAAGGTTATTATCCTGAAATAGAAATTTATAATTTAACGGATTATAATTTATAATACGGCACTCTCGTTTAATTTAAGTATTCCCGTATCCGCATTCATTGTCACTTCTGCCCCAACAGGTAATGTCAATTTATTTTCAATATGTCCTGTCATTAATCCATAAAATACCGGAATGGTTAAAGGTTTAAAGTGCTGTTCTAATACTTGCATGAATGTAAATGCTTTTAATGGTTCTTCGGCTTCGCATTTTACAAATTTTCCAATTGCAATTCCATTCAACTGCTTAAATACACCAGCTAATTTTAACTGCGTTAACATTCTGTCAATACTGTAAGGCTCTTCTTTTGTTTCTTCCAAAAATAAGATCTTTCCATTCCAATGGGGTAAATAATCTGAACCAATTAAACTTGATATAATGGTGAGATTCCCTCCGGCTAAAATTCCTTTAGCTATTCCCTTATTAAAGGTGATTATTTTATCGTCTTCGCCGACAGGACTAAGAGGAAAAACAGTTTGCTCGGCGTTCATTATTACACTTTTAAAAACAAGACTAGTATAATCGTTCCAGCCTGAATTCCCAACCGGACCGTGAAACGTAATCAAACCTGCCTTTGCATAAATGGCATTTAACAGAGTAGTGATATCGCTAAAGCCAATTAAAACTTTAGGATTTTGGGAAATTAGTTTATAATCGAGCTGATCGATAATACGCGCGCAGCCCCAGCCGCCTTTCATACAAAAAATTCCTTTTATGTTTTTATCAGCGAAAAAATCATTTAGTTCTTTAGCACGTTCGCCGTCGGTACCAGAAAAGTAACCAAGTTTTTGTTTTAAGGTATTTCCCAAAACTGTATTGAATCCAAAACCTTTTAAGATCCCTGCAAATTTCTCCACTTGTGCATCATCCCAAACTGCACCGGCCGGAGAAGTGATAGCGATCGTATCGCCTGATTTTAATCGGGTTGCTTTTATTTTTGTCACAGGATCAACTAATTCGTTTAGCGGAACAAAAGATTGGTTTAACAATGCAAGTGACGAAAGCAAAGCCGTGCTCTTAACAAAATGGCGGCGTGAGTTCATAAATTAATTATTATACAATAAATGTAAGATTTATTTATCTTTGCGCCCATGCCTTTTTCAGGAAAAACAGTCGCTTTTCATACTTTGGGTTGTAAATTAAACTTCTCTGAGACCTCAACCATTGCGCGATCGATGTTAGAAAAAGGTTTTAATAAAGTTGATTTTTCGAAACCTGCAGATGTTTATGTGATCAATACTTGTTCAGTTACCGAGAATGCCGATAAAGAATGCAGGCAAATTGTAAAGTCGGCATTGAAACAAAACCCGGAAGCATTTGTAGCTATTGTTGGATGTTATGCCCAATTAAAACCCGAAGACATTGCGAGGATCGAAGGCGTTGATGTTGTTTTAGGTGCGACAGAAAAATTTAAATTACTAAATTATATAAACTTCAGTAAAAATAACATTACGCAAATACAAAGCTGTGAGATAAGTGATGCTGATTTTTTTGTGGATGCTTATTCGGTTGGTGACAGAACCCGTTCGTTTTTAAAAGTTCAGGATGGCTGCGATTATACTTGTACATTTTGTACAATTCCATTAGCAAGAGGAAAAAGCAGAAGTGATATTATCGAGAACGTCATAGCAAATGCCAATAAAATTGCTGCAAGCGGCGTAAAAGAAATTGTTTTGACCGGTGTAAACATAGGTGATTTTGGTTACGGAAGGGATATTGATGGAGAAATTAAAAAGCGAAAAGACTATAATTTTTTAGACTTAATTAAAGAACTTGATAAAGTTGACAATGTGGAACGTTTCCGCATTTCGTCAATAGAACCTAACTTATTAAAGGATGAAATAATTGAATTTGTTGCGAACTCAGATCGTTTTATGCCGCATTTTCATATTCCGTTACAAAGCGGGAACAATGAATTGTTGAAAAAAATGAAGCGACGTTATTTAAAGGAATTATATTCCGACAGAGTTTCAAAAATAAAATCGCTGATGCCAAATTGTTGTATTGGTGTGGATGT
>DATMPR010000490.1:0-4687 GCA_035567575.1 Bacteroidia bacterium | reverse complement strand
GTACGATGCTTTGGGATACAATGATTAGCCCATTAAAGCAATTATATCACACTATCAAATCGGTTTGGTCAAGTATATCAGGTGATTCCAAAACCGCCGCAAAAGAAACAGCGTTAGCGGCAGAGGCGGCAATGAAACCTTTGCAAGATCAAAAGGACTTCATTAAATGGGGAATGTACAAAAACATTGAGAATGCTGCCAGAGATCGTTTAGCTGAAGTTCAAAAAGGAGAGAAAGGGGATGAAGGAGCAAAAGGTGGCAAAGGCAATGAAATTCACGCAGAATTAAAACCAAAGTCAGAGGCGGTACACGGTCAGTCACAAGTAACTATTAATGTTGTAGTGCAAAAAATGATCGGTATTGAAAAGTTTGTAGCCACTACGGTTAAAGGCGCTGAAATGTCAGCGGATCACATAGTGAAATTATTAACAGGTGCGATAAATCAATTTCAAGCTGAAATTTCGACGTAATGAGCGATTTAAATATACCTGAACAATTCAATGAGGCGAAAAAAGAAGTTACGCCGAATATTAACGTTAAGATATTAACGCAGGGGCAAGGTTTGCCAACAAATATAAGCGAAGGCAGGGCAATTATTATTGATCAATTTGGTTTATCAAAATTAGCTTTAAACACTTATTTAAGAGGTGTTGATTTCGCTAAAAGTAAATTAGAAAAATCAAATAAAACAGATTACAACGGTAAGGTTCCGGTTGCGCAAAGACAGGATTTTCCTTTAAGTACATCGGCATTAGGCACACCGTTATGGGACTATTTGATTATACGAGGCGGAACATATACCGATAGATTGCGGGGTCAAATTACTTATCCTGATATTAGAATTGAAACCGTTTTAATAAACATTACTCAATCGCACAACCTTGTACTGACTGACATACAAGGCAGGGATGATGAGGTAATTGAATACACGGGTAAAAAATCTTTTAGAATAAATTTTAAAGGCGGGATTTTTGGAAATAATAATAACCGTCCGAAAAATGAAATTGCGGATTTTGTCAACATGATAAATTCCAATAAACCTATTAAAATTCGTTTCTGCGGATTTTTAGCCGAGTGGGATATTTCTGAATTTTATATTTTGGATAAAAGTATTCCGCAAACAATGGGCGGTTATAATTATCAATTATTTGATTTCAATGCAATTAATAGTGTCCCGGTAATATTAGCAAGCAAGCAAACACTTTGATTTTAGTTAGCAAAATAACGTTTCAACAAATGACATCTAAATCTTATCCGAATAGAAGTGAAACTTTTATTTTGGATTTTGTCAATGATGTTGAAATTGTTTCGACTTGGAAAGCATTAACCGATACTTGCAAAATAATTATACCTAAAAATGTTTATGTGCAAACACCTACGGGTAACGTGGCTTGGGCTGATTTAGATTTATACGTCAATACAGATCAAGCCCCCGTATTCTTAAGAGGTGATAAAGTAACGGTTGAGTTGGGGTATGAATATGATCCGGGCGATGGCAATTATATTGTGCAAACAAATCAAGAATTTTCCGGTTACATTACAAAAGTTAATCCGAAAATTCCAATTGAAATTGAATGCGAGGATAATATGTGGCTTTTAAAACAAGCACAATGCCCGAATAAAGTATTTCCAATGAAGGATTGGAATACTACGACAATTATACAATATCTTTTAAAAAACGCTACGGTTAATTCTGACAATCCGTTTTTGACAAACGTAATAATACCTACCCTTGCAACTTTTAATGTAACAGACGGCACCACGGCAAGCCAAGGGGTAAATAATAGTGTTACGGATTTCAGGACTCAAAATGAAACTATTGCACAGGTTTTACAAAGATTAAAAAAAGATTATTTACTTGAATGTTTTTTTAGAGGCAATACGCTTTTTGTGACTGCAATTGTTTATTATCCTGTTGATTTTTATATCGGTGGTGCAATTTCTTCTACCGTTTATGATTTTGAAAAAAATATTGTAAAAAACGATATGATTTACCAGCGTAAAGATGATATTCGTTTGGGTATAAAAGCACATTGTCAAAATATTATGCATCCCGGTACCGTCAACTCAGCAGGAAAACAAAAGACAAAAAAAGTACGGTTAGAGGCAAGCGTTGGAGATCCTGATGGCGAAATTAGAACTATGAACTTTATTGATAGCCCCAATGATCCAATCAAAGATGTAAAAACTTTGGAAGCTCATGCCTTACCGTTTCTTACAAAATTAAAAATTGAAGGATGGAAAGGAAACTTCACAAGCTTTGGTTTACCGATTGTAAGACATGGCGAAGCAATTACATTAAGCAGTGAAATTACGCCGGAAAGAATTGGAACGTATTTGGTAAAAAAAACTACAGTGAAATTTAATGAACAAGGTTTTAGAAGAATTAATGAGCCGCACATAAGAATTGGCGGTACTTTCGGATTAAAGCCTGCGGATTTTATTAATGGTTTATAACAATGGAACAGGAAGATGTTGATAAACATATTCAAAAATTAGCAGGCACGTATTTAAAAGATATCGTTTCGGTTTTAATCTGTACGGTTGATTCGGTTGATAAAGATAACAGAGTATTTGATTGCACGCCTGTTAATGGTGACGCAAACACAAGCATTCCAGGGGTGCAACTATGTGCCGAGAACAATAACGGGTTTTTAGTTTTTCCCGAAGTTGGAAGCACGGTCATAGTTGCACTTACTACCCGGCAAACGGCATTTTTATTACTACCAAGTGATATAACAAATGCGCAGTTTATGGATGGCACGTTTGGCGGAATGGTTAAGGTAATTCAATTGACACAAAAAGTAAATGCTTTAGAAAATTTAATAAACGATTTGGTTGTAAAGTTTAATGCACATACACATATTACCGCTTGTGGCGCTGGTGCCGGATCGGCAGCTCCGACACTAACACCGGAAACAACCGTTATAGTACCAACTCAACAAAGTGAGATTGAAAACATTTTAGTTACTCATGGGAATATTTAATTATATTTGATTATGCCAAACAGAGACTACCTACTTGATGCAAACGGTGACCCTTTAATAAAGGACGGCGATTTCGTTGTGGGTGATTCGGACGATCAGCATATACAGGACGTGATAGTTTCTTTCTTGGGTGAATGGAAACAAGATCCTACAATTGGTTGTGAAATACTTACTTCGCTTTATTCATCCACGCCACAAAACGATATTAATAACGTAAAAACACAATTGCAAAAAGCCGGCTATCAATTAAATCAGTTAAATATTTTTATTGATACAAATAATAAATTACGAATAACTTTTACACAGGGAATAATAAAAAATGCCTAATTATACAACTCAATATAATCAAGATATTTTTTCTGTCGTTAATTCAACCGTTAGTGATCTGAATAAATTATATGAGTTTTTATTAATAAATCCTTCGTGTACTATTTCAGCCGTTCCGGTTAATGTAAGCGTTACTTATCAAAAGTCATTTACGCCACCTCCACCCGTTAATGTTAATCAACCGCCTGCCAGACCAACAAGCAAAATATATTTATCTCAGCATAATCAAAATATTTTCGATATAGTTTCAATGACTTCTACTGACTATAATCAATTATTTAAATTAATGCTTGATTCAAATTTCGACAATGTAATTACTGCACCGAAAGCAAACACACCTTTTATTTTTAATCCTCAAAAAATTACAAATAATATTTTATCAAAATTAGTTTCAGATAACGGAATAGTTTTTAACACTGGAATGAGATTAGAGCCGGGCGAAATAATTGAACCCGGAAACTTTGAATTTCAGGACGGTATTTTATACGAATTTCAAGATTCACAACTTTATAATTTTCAGAATTAATGGCAAATAAATTAACCGACAGAACTATATTTGGCGCATCTTTAGCAAGTGGTGACTTAATGCACATTGTAGATATAGATGATGTTTCGCAAGACCCGTCAGGAAGTTCATATAAACTACCTATTGGCACTTTAGCAACCTACATCTTAACGGGCGCTCCAATCCAATCCGCAAACAACGGCTTAACATTAAGCGGGACGACAATTAAGTGGGGGGGAGCATTGACGGCGAACACGGTAATTTCCGGTGCAAAAACTTTGGATTTTACAAACCTTACTTATTTCTATTCAAATAATGGTAACGGCACTACCAACGGCTGGCTTTATAACGATCCGGCATACGCAGGATTCGGTTGGGATGCGGCAAGTGGTAATATACTTGAGGCTTTTACAGATGGCACACAATTAAGCCTTCACGCAGTTAATGGGCTTAATAACGCTAAGTTTACATTGAACGTGCCGTCAGCGGCGGTTACAAACAACGGAACAAATAATGTATTCATAATTAACGATTCAATAGAATCCAAAGGTTTGGTTTATGCCGGGGATTACACTGCGAATTTCACACCCGAAAGTTTAATTACGAAGCGATTCGTAACCGCTTCTTATGTGCCGTACACAGGTGCAACGAGCAATCTGAATATGGGTAATCATAATGTTTCTTTTGGCTCTACTTATGGAATTGATACATCTGCGGCACCTGGCACTTTAAGCATCGGTGTTACAAATGCGAATGTTATTAATTACGGTAATAGCGGAACGACTACTCATAATTTTTCTGGAACAATTCCAACCGGAACTTTGGCAAACGGCATAAAAGTTTTGTTAGGCTCAGACGTTAAAGGTGA
>DATMPR010000489.1:0-6168 GCA_035567575.1 Bacteroidia bacterium | reverse complement strand
AAATATAGGGCTTATCAAATACTTTTTTTACAAGAGTGGTTTTACCGCTTTGTCTTGGCCCTACAACTGCCAAGGCCCTGAATTGGCGGGCATAGGATTTCAGTAATTTTTCTGCGTTTCTGACTACCATGCTAATAGTTTGGTACAAATATAGTAATTAATTACCATATTTGTACCAATTTTAACATTCAATAAAAGGGGCAGTTATTCCCCATACATCTTCTCAAAAGCTTTTGGCAACTTAGCAATCACATCGGTTGCTAATAAGCTTTCAATATGTATTTTCTTTAAACAGGAGTTGGCTGCTGAGCCGTGGATGTAAACGCCGATGAGCGCGGCTTGGGGTGGGGTGTAACCGCGGGCGAGTAATCCTAAAATAATTCCTGTTAGAGTATCACCGCTTCCGCCTTTTGCTAAACCTGCGTTTCCGGTGGAGTTGAAGAAAACATTTCCATCGGGCATTACGGTTTGTGTGTAAGCACTTTTTAAAACAATAATGCAACGGTATTTTATCGCAAATTGTTTTGCACTTTCTAATCTTTCAAAATCGTTAATGTGTTTTTGTGTGAGCCGGTCAAACTCTTTTACATGAGGCGTTAAAATTGTATCAGGTGCTAAGAAACTCAACCAGGTTTTGTTATTGGCTAAAATATTTATCGCATCGGCATCAAAAACCATTGGTAAACTGTAATTCAATAATTTTTTGATGACGCTTTCGGTTTGTGCACTCATTCCAATACCCGGACCAATTCCTACCGCCGTAATTTTATCCATTTGCGGTAATTCGGAAATTAGTTCTTCATTCGTATCGGGGCTCACCATTGCTTCCGGTATTGATGTTTGCATTATTTCAATTCCTTTTTTTGGAGTTTGCACTGTTAGCATTCCTGCTCCGCTTCGCAAACAAGCTTTTGCTGCAATTACGGATGCGCCCATTTTTCCATACGCACCTGCGACTAATAAAGCATGTCCGTACAAACCTTTATGCGAAAATTTAGCGCGGTGTTTTAATAATGGCTGAAGGTCAGTTTTTGTAATATAATAATGTGGTGTTGAAATATTATGAATGAAAGTTTTATCTAAACCAATATCCAAAATTTCAAAATCCGGAACATACATCTCGTTTTGCGGCATTAAAAAAGAAAATTTTGGGAATTGAAAACTCAAAGCAACAGAGGAACGAACTATTACATCATTATTATCATTTGGTTTATCAGTATAAAGTCCGGAAGGAACATCAATACTAATAACAAAAAATTTGGTGCTATTAATAAAGTTTACGGTTGCAGCCGTGATTCCCGACAAACTTTTATTTAATCCTGTACCAAATAATGAATCAATAATTAAAGTAGTGGAGGAGATCACGATTTGTTTTAGATCTTCCTCCTTGTCAATATTAAAGATTGATTCCGGTTTTAATTCTTTTAAGTGTTCTAAATTGGTATTGAAATCATCGCTGGAATTTTCTGAATGGTTTACAACAAAAACTTTAATTGCGTAATTTCTTTTTATAAGGAATCTTGCAATCGCTAAACCATCTCCGCCATTATTTCCCTTCCCGCAAAAAATAAGGAATTCAGAATCAATGGAAGCGTTTTTGACAATATGTTTAATACAAGCCATAGCGGCACGTTCCATTAGGTCTGTGGAAGAGATGGGTTCATTTTGAATCGTGAACGCATCACATGCTCTTATCTGTTCTGCACTTAAAATTTTCATTTGCAATCGCAGTCGTTATCACAACCGTCTTTTTTCTTTTCTGTAAAAATTGGCCTTAAAAATTTGAACGCCAGAAACATAACCGCGGCGGCTACTAAAGTGTAAACTATTATGTTTTGTATATTCATTTTTCCATTGGTCATTCCGAACTTGCTTCGGAATCTTTAAGATGCTGAAATAAGTTCAGCATGATCGGTTCTTCTATTACTGCTGCTGCCAACTGCCGCTGCCTACTGTTAGGAGAAGTAAGTTACTTCAAAACCGGCAGCACAATAGAAGAAGCGTTCACCTTGTCATGATAAACCTTAATATCACTCTTCACAAAATCTTTTTCATCACAATGATAAATATCAATAAACTGCTGCGGATTCCTATCTGCTAAAGGAAACCATGAGCTTTGTATTTGGATCATTAATTTATGTCCTGCTTTAAATGTATGTGCTACATCGGGTAGGTCAAATTTTACAGTTGTAATTTCTCCCGGTTTAAATGTTTCCGGTTTTTCAAAACTGTTTCTGAATTTACCGCGCATGATCTCACCACGCACTAACATCTGATAATTATCCATTAAGTAATTTCCTTTTTTACCGCCTGCCATTCGTGCATCCCAATTGGTTCCTTCACAACAATAGGTTGAATCGTATTTAAATTTGTTTGGAAAAACATCAATTACCTTCACAACAAAATCAGCGTCTGTAGTTGAAATAGCTACTTTTAAGTTCGCAGTTATAACTCCCGCTAAAGTGAGGTCTTCATTTAAAATATCCGTTTCAAAAACAATTACATCTGTTCTTCTTGCGGCAAAACGCTGATCGTCGGTCATGTATTCATTTGTCCGCGACTGATGTGCACCTTCTGAATATGGAACAGGTTTATTTGGGTCACTTGTATATTCTGTAAAAGATGAATTTTCTTGAGGAGAATTAAATGATAGTTTATTTTTATCCTGCAAATAAATGGATTTATTCTCAACACTGGCTGGCGGCCATTCATTGAACTTGCGCCATTCATTAATTCCGCTTATAAAAATACTTGCTTCTGCAATTTGTTGAACACTGCCTTTTCCTTTCAAATAATAATTGAAAAATGGTAATTCAATTGTTTGCTGATAGAAGTCTGAAGTTTTAGAACCAAATCTCACATTACCTAAATAACTTCCATCGGTCCTCGACCAGCCACCATGACTCCAAGGACCCATTACTAATTTGTTATTTGTGGTTTTGCAATTTTTCTCAATAGATTTATATAAATTCCAGGCGCCGTAACAATCTTCAGCATCAAATAATCCACCAACAATTAACATGGCAGGACTTACTTTTGTACAAGCACGCCGCGCATCTCTTGCTTTCCACCAATCGTCGTAATTAGGATGATTCATTAATTCATTCCAAAAAGTAATGGAGTCACCAAGTAATTTTGTTAAGCTTTTAAGTGAACCTGTTTCTAAATAAAATTTATAATTATCCTGAATCGGATAATCAAAACCTTTTCTTCCAATGGTTGTCGGTTTAGGACGGGGTTTTCCGAAACCAGAGTAAAAATTAAAAGCATCCATCATCATAAAAGCACCATTGTGGTGGAAATCATCACCTAAAAACCATTCGGTTACGGGTGCTTGCGGGCTCACTGCTTTTAACGCAGGATGATTACTAAGCGCAGCCATGGTGCTATAAAACCCCGGATACGAAATTCCAAATACACCAACATTTCCGTTATTATTTGGAATATTTTTTATAAGCCATTCGATCGCATCGTAAGTATCGCTTGCTTCATCAATATCTTTTTTTGTTTTTTTGTTTTCAATGAATGGGCGAACATCCACAAACTCACCTTCGCTCATCCAGCGGCCGCGAACATCCTGCACGACTAAAATATAATTTTCTTTTATATAATTTTTCCAATAGGTGAGCCATAAGCGCGGTGAGAATTCAGTTTCTCCGTAGGGCGCACAAGAGTAGGGACTGCGTACCATAAGTATCGGGTTTTTTTCATTCGCGTTTTTTGGCATGTGAACAGCAGTAAATAATTTTACGCCATCACGCATTTCAATTTTATATTCTTTTTTAACATAATTTTCTTTTACCCATTTTTCGTCAATAGTTTGCGAAAAACCTTTCGGTAAGCTTAGGATGACAAAGAAAACTAATGCGAATATTTTTTTCATATTAAACAATTACGAAACAACTTTTAAGATCTGATTAACAGTTTTGGCTTTTTGTTTAGCTTTTACAATATCATCATCAACAATGGTTACATGTCCCATTTTACGGAATGGTTTTGTTGTTGCTTTACCGTATAAATGAATATAAACACCGCTAAATTTTAAAACATCTTCCATGCCTTCGTATATCGCCGGGCCTTCATACCCCATCGCTCCTAAAATATTTATCATTACCGCGGGCTTTACAATGGATGTATCACCCAATGGCAAGTTTAAAATGGCGCGCCAGTGCTGTTCGAATTGCGATACAATATTTGCTTCAATAGTGTGATGACCGCTGTTGTGCGGACGAGGGGCAATTTCGTTTACCAAAATTTTACCATCCGTTGTTACAAATAATTCTACAGCCAATAAACCAACAATATTTAATTTTTCAGCAACTTGAGTGGCAATGCTAATGGCGTCTTTTTCAATATTTTTTTTAATATTAGCCGGTGAAAATAAAAACTCAACCAAATTAGCTTGCCGATTAAATTCGCATTCAACTACCGGAAAACATTTAGATTCACCATCCGCGTTACGGGCTACAATTACCGAAAGTTCTTTTTCAAAATCTACCAAACGTTCTAATACGCAAGGGGAATCAAAAGCTTTATCCAAATTATAAGGACTTAATAATTTTACCACACCTTTCCCATCGTAACCACCCTGACGGAGTTTTTGAAAGAACGGAAAGAAATCTACATATTTAGAAATTTGCGCTTTTGTATCCGTTAAAAAGAAATCGGCACTGGGAATATCGTTGCGCTGATAAAACATTTTTTGCAAACCTTTATCCTGTATCAATTCAATTACTTCTGGCTGCGGATAAACTTTTTTCCCGTCTTTTTGTAATTGTTTTAAAGCTTCAATGTTTACATTTTCAATTTCAATGGTAATAACATCTTTATCTTTCCCGAATTTGTAAACGGTATCGTAATCTGTGATGCTTCCTTTGGTAAAATGACAAAGATTTTTGCAAGGCGCATTGCCATCCGGATCAAGAACAAAAATATTTAAGTTATAATTAACCGCGCTTTGAATCAGCATCCGGCCTAATTGTCCGCCTCCTAAAATGCCAATTTTATACTGGTGTGGTTCAAACGAATTCATTGCTTAAAATATCATGCAAAGTAAAGAGAATTTAGTGAATTTGAAGATTATAAAGTCAATTTATACAGAGAAAATGATAAAATTCGCCCGGTCTAAAATCTTTAGGTCTCAAAATATTGATTTTTCGTAAAATCATTCCTAAAATATGTGTTCTAAGTGGCAGAAGACCTCATAAAAATGCCCTTTTTATTGAGCACTGCACTTGTATTTTTTTATATTTGCTGTATGAAAATTTCGTACAATTGGTTAAAAACACTAATAAATATTGATATTGACGCCAATGAAACGGCAAAGCTGTTAACGGATTGCGGATTAGAAGTTGAAGCAATTGAATCACTCGAATCGGTTAAAGGCGGATTAAAAGGTGTTGTGGTTGGAGAAATTATCGAAAAAGAAAAACACTCCGACGCGGATAATCTTAGTTTAACTAAAGTAAATATTGGTGCCCCTGAATTGCTATCTATTGTTTGCGGTGCAAAAAATGTTGCGATCGGACAAAAAGTTTTGGTTGCGACCATTGGAACCATAATTTACCCTGTAAGCGGAGAGCCAATGAAAATGGAAAAGCGTAAAATACGCGGTGCAGTAAGTGAAGGAATGATCTGTGCGGAAGATGAAATTGGTGTTGGAACCAATCATGATGGTATTTTAGTTTTACCTTCTGATACAAAAGTTGGTTTAGTTGCTGCTGATTATTTCAAGATTGAAAACGATATTATTTTTGAAATTGGTTTAACACCTAACCGCAGCGATGCAGCTTCACATTTGGGCGTGGCCCGCGATTTAGTTGCAGTTTTAAGATCGCTTAATACTGAAAGTAAAAGCGAAGTAACATTAATAGGAATCAATCAAACACCGCCTGCGACAAATGTCAGCAGTGTAGAAATTGTTGTTGAGAATAAAGAAGCTTGTCCGCGCTATAGCGGATTAGTTATTAGCGGCATTACTGTTGCGGCATCTCCGGCCTGGCTACAAAATCGTTTAAAAGCAATTGGATTACGTCCGATCAATAATATTGTTGACATCACCAATTTTGTATTGCACGAATTAGGACAACCACTTCACGCTTTTGATCTGGAAAAAATAAAAGGAAATAAAGTTATTGTGAAGACTTGTGCTGAAGGAACAGTTTTTAA
>DATMPR010000488.1:0-5308 GCA_035567575.1 Bacteroidia bacterium | reverse complement strand
TGTTATGGAGTGTTATTTCCTTATTGATAAATATCGAGAATAGTTTTAACGATATTTGGGAAATTAGAAAAGGCCGGACCTGGTACAGAAAAGTTACCGATTATCTAACTATCATTTTAATTGCTCCAATATTTTTAATTATATCGGGCGGTTTAACGGTGGCTATCCAAACACATGTTTCTGAAATATATATTATTTCGGGAGCTACAGCGGTAATATTGAAATGCATTTCGTTTTTAATGGTTGTCGGTGTATTTACTTTTCTGTACGTAGTATTACCGAATACGGCAGTAGCTTTTAAATCCGCTTTTACTGCTGCTTTTGTCGCGGCGGTATTATTTGAATTATTACAATGGGCCTACATAAGTTTTCAGATCGGTACAACCCGTTTGAATGCCATTTACGGAAGTTTTGCAGCACTTCCTTTATTTTTAATATGGGTGCAATACAGCTGGTACATAGTTTTATTTGGTGCCGAGTTAGCTTTTGCAAATCAAAATGTAGATCACTACGAACTTGAAAACGAAATTAAAAACATTAGCGTCCGTTACAAACGCGTTATTGCTTTAATGATATGTAATAATGTGGTAAAGAATTTTCAATCGGCAAATAAACCTAATACAGCAATGGAAATCGCTCATACGCTCGATTTACCTGTTCGTTTGGCAAGGACTGTAATTAATGAATTAGTGGAAACAAAAATTTTATCAGAAATAAGAACCGGTAATGATAAAGAAATTGCTTATCAGCCTGGAATATCAGATTCGCAGCTCACTTTAAAATTTATCATAAACACACTTGATGAAAAAGGCGTTAACGAATTACCAATTACTAACCGCAACGAACTCGCAACAATTAACCGCTTAATGCACGATCTGGAAAATGTAATGGTGGAAAACAAAGGAAATATTTTAGTAAAAGACATTGCATAATGCGGAAAAACAAGATCATATTTTATTTCGTTTTACTTTTTTCCATTTCCGGTTTAGTAATTTCCCAAAAAGCCGATACTGTTAAAGTTGATAAAAAATTAAGTAAAAAAGCCATTTACCGTGAAGCACGCAAAGCAACAATTATGAGCGCAATCATTCCTGGTCTCGGACAAGCATACAACCGCAGATGGTGGAAAGTGCCGATTGTTTACGCTGGCTTAGGAGGTTTTGGTTATTTGTTTTACATCAACCAACGCCAATATGCTTTTTACGCAAAAAATTTAAAAGCTGAAAATGATGGCGATCCAAACACAATTAACGAAACAAAATATAGTAGTGACCAATTATTGGTTTTAAAAAATAATTACCGTAAAAACCGCGATCTGGGATTTATTGGCATGAGTATTATTTATATTTTTAATATGGTGGATGCTAATGTGGACGCACATTTAAGAACATTCGATGTGAGTGATGATCTGACGCTGCAAATAAAACCTTACAGTAATGTTTACTGTTTAAATAATTCGGTAGGATTGCAAACCGGCTTATCACTAAATTTAAAATTCAGAAAGAAGCCGCAGATTTCGCGGATTTACACGGATTATGATGATCTGCGTTAATCTGTAAAATCTGCGGCTAAAAATTAATATTATGAAAATTATTTTATTAGGTTACGGAAAAATGGGAAAGGAAATCGAAAAAATTGCCCTTGACCGTAAACATGAAATTGTATTGAAGGTGGATGAACACAATCAGAACTCCATTACCAAAGAGCAATTAGCTTCGGGCGATGTTGCGATTGAATTCAGCACACCACACACTGTTGTCGGAAATATTTACAAATGTTTTAATGCCAACTTACCAATTGTAGTTGGGACAACAGGCTGGTATGATCATTTTGAAAAAATAAAAGCTGATTGCGCTGAAGGAAATCATGCTTTATTTCACGCTACAAATTTTAGCGTTGGTGTAAATTTATTTTTCAAAGTGAATAAATATTTAGCCGAGCTGATGAATAATTATCCTGATTACGATGTTAGCATGGAAGAAATTCATCACATCCATAAATTAGATAAACCAAGCGGCACAGCCATTACATTAGCCAATCAAATTATTGGAATACTAAACCGCAAAACAAATTGGAGCATCGATGTACAGGCGCCTGAAACATTATTCATAAAAGATATACGTGAAGGCGAAGAGCCGGGCACACACATCATAAAATATTCTTCTGCAATTGATGATATCGAAATAATGCACAAAGCCCACAACCGACAAGGTTTTGCATTGGGCGCTGTTTTAGCATCTGAATTCCTTCATAATAAAAAAGGAATTTATACGATGGAGGATTTGGTTTAAACTTTCCTGCACAAATAGATCATCTCTCCCGCTGGCAAGCGGTAGCGGTCAACGAGATCAGCGCCGAGCGTATTTACAAAATCATCAACTGTGACTTTAAATCCGGCAGCGGCTAATTTATCTTTGTAATCTAAACCGAATAAACGTAAATGATCTTTTTGCCAGAAATGTTTTTCGCGGTCTTCTTCACTGGTAATTGTTTTGTCTTCGTAAGTTGTGGTGCGTGTTGTATCTAACGGCACCTGAAAAATTCCCCATCCACCTGGTTTCATAATTCTGAAAAGTTCGCGCATACATTGATCAGCATCTTCAACATGCTCTAAAACATGATTGCAAAAAATAACATCAAAAGTATTATTCTCAAATGGCGCTTTGTGCAGATCAAAATGTATATCGGCAATTGGTGAGTTATAATCGCCCGTTGTGTAATCTAAATTTTTCATGGCACGGAACAACTTATAAAAACATTGTTCGGGTGCTATGTGCAATACTTTATGTTTCTCTGTAAAAAAATTTGTCTTTTGTTTTAAGTACAACCATAATAAACGGTGACGTTCTAACGACAAACTTCCCGGACACAAAACATTTTTCCGCTTAGCGCGGCCGCTATAACCATAAGGTAAAAATTTACGATAGGTTTTGCCACTTATGGGATCTTCATAACGCTTTCCATAATACACCAGAGGCGCAATTTTGCTAAACCATAAACTAAAAGTAATTAGTATGGGACGAGGGATGGTTCTTAACAAAAAATGGAACATAGTGCGAAATTAACGAAAAAGCACGTTTATTAATGGTTTCATAGGTAAAATATTCTGCTAAATTTGTATCCCAAATGGCAAAGGCAACTAAAGAAGTAAAAAAAACAGTAAGTTCTAAAAAAACGAGCGCTTCAGATACATACGCCTCCATCAATAATTATTTATTAAAAAACGAGAAAAAAGTTTTTTTAGTAACTCTCCTCACCGGAATTCTTTTGGCTATTTTAAGTTTCAATGCACGAATCAGTGAAGCGCATGATGATGCTTTATACATTGAAGCCGGGCACCGCTACGTTCACGAATTCCCGAATTATTATTACACCTCCAATGCGCCTATGTATCCAATGTTTTTAGCGCTGCTCACTTTAATTTTCGGGACCAACTTAATTGCATTTAAAATATTCTCGATGATATTTTTTGTGATCGGCGCTGTTTTATATTATAAAGCTTTAGATAAAAAAGTTCCTGAAATGCTAAAGTTTTTAGTGTTTACTTTTTTATGTTTGAATCATTTAGTTATTTATTACGCCAGCATGACTTTCTCCGAACCATTTTACATGCTGGTGCAATCTGCTTTCTTTTATTATTTCTCGAAATATAATTTTGGAGAAAGTCCAATTGGTACAGATCTTAAAGTAGATTGGAAAAAATGGGCGGTATTAGGTTTGTTAATGATGTTCTTAACGCTTGCAAAAAACATTTTGATATTTGGTATCGCAGCCATTGCTTTATATTATGTGATCAGAAAAGATTACAAGAAAATGGTTTTCGCCATGGTATCGTTTGGTGTTTTTAAACTGCTTTACGAATTAATTAAAAGCGCTGTATGGGGAAAATCTGCAATTCAGTATTCATCGCAAATGAGTTTGCTGCTGAACAAAGATCCGTATGATGCAAGTCAGGGACAAGAAGACCTGGCAGGATTTATTGGAAGGTTCACTGAAAATATTCATTTGTATTTGGGAAAAAGATTTTATCAGATCTTAGGTTTTATGGATGAGAATTATTCTTTCACAACCCGTTACGAAGCAAATGGAGAGTTAGTGGAAAAAACAAGCGGAGCAGCTTACTTGCTTGCATTTATTGTTTTGTTTTTTATGATTTATGGTTTGCGAACTGCTTTTAAGCGTAAAAATTATTTGATCGCGTTTCTAATAATATTTGCAGGAACTATTTCTGTCGGAACATTCGTGGTGTTACAAGCGCGTTGGGACCAGGCACGTTTTATCATGGTGCACGTTCCTGTTATTTTATTGGGAGGTTTATATGGCTTGTATTGTTTTTTTGAAAAAGATTCATTCAAACAAAAAATATTAGTTGCATTTTGTTTATTCGTTACGGGCTCAATGTTGCTTTCTTCATTTAAAAGAGCAAGTGATAACATTCCAATCGTTTCAAAAAATTTAAAAGGCGATATTTATTTCGGTTATACACCCGATTGGCAAAATTATTTACGCTGCAGTGCCTGGTGTGCCGATAGTTTAAAGAAAGAAACATTAGTTGCATGCCGCAAAGCACCAATGAGTTTTGTTTATGGTAAAGGCAAAAAATTTTTTCCGATCTATAGTGTCATAAAAAAAGACACAGCAACACAACAATCACAACCGGATAGCGCGCTTGCGTTTTTTGCTCAAAATAAAGTCACACACATTATGGTAGCGAGTTTAAGAATTGATCCGACAAAAAACAGCGGACAAATAATTAATACGGTGCATAATATTATTCAACCCATCATGGAAAAATATCCGAATAAATTAAAGTTAGTGCACACTGAAGGGATGACCGAGCAATGTTATTTGTTTGAAATAACGAAATAATTCAATTTAGCTTAAAAATTTAATTTTCATTAAACTAATACTAATCAGTTAGTTGACTCATCTAAAAAGGTAATTCTACCAAATAAAAAACAAAGGTAGAATTACCTAAAATGCATTTGCAATACATAAACACTTTGAATACGCTGGAAAAAGCAGAACTTTACCAGTAGAAAAGAAAAAGTGTTAGTTAAAATATTGACAGGGAAACAATCCAAATACCTAGTATGGTAAGAGTAAAAACAACAACATCTATGTCTTCATAGCCCCCTGTTAATTGAAAGCCCTCCTATGGAGGGTTTTTCATTTACACCCATTTTGCAAAAAATTTCTTGTATTTTTGACACCCTTAAAAGGAGAGATGTCAGAGTGGCCGATCGAGCACGCTTGGAAAGCGTGTTTACCGCAAGGTAACGTGGGTTCGAATCCCACCCTCTCCGCC
>DATMPR010000487.1:0-9101 GCA_035567575.1 Bacteroidia bacterium | reverse complement strand
TTTTCCCAAACTGAAAAGGTTACTAAAAACCAGTACGTTCAATTATCAGGAGTGGTTGTTGAAGGAGAAGGAGACAGTTTAATAGGAGTTCCCTTCGTTTCTATTTACCGAGGTACAAAAGCTGTAACTGTTACTGATTATTATGGATTTTTTACTTTAGTTGCTAAACCCGGAGATGAAATTCATTTTTCTTCTGTGGATCATCGTCAGGGAATTTATCAATTGGATGATACTTTAAGCGCAAAACATTTTTATATCATTCAACGTTTGGTAAAGGATACTGTAATGCTGGCTAACATTGATGTTTATCCCTGGCCTTCAAAAGAGGATTTTAAAAAAGCTTTTTTGAATCTTAACCTTAGCGAAACCGATTACGACCGCGCTTACAAGAATCTTGATAAAGAACAATTGTCGTATGGCGAACGTAATTTAAGAATGGATGCGCAAGCTAATTACAAATATGCAATGCAACAATACTTAACTAAAGTTTATACCGCAGGTCAATATCCTACAATTAGTCTCTTAAATCCAATTGCATGGGCTCAGTTTATTGATGCCTGGAGAAAAGGAAAATTTAAAAAGAAAGCTCCGGCTAAATACCGGTAAGAATTACCATTCGTCTTTGTCAGCTGTCGACTTCGACATTCCCTCTTTTAATTCAGAGATAACCATATCAGCACTTTTAAAAGCTTCGCCTTTAATTTTTTTCCAGGTTAGATCGGGCATCGTCATGCTTCCGCATTCAGGAATAAGATTATTTATATCACCGCCACTTGCCTTGCCATTTGCAGAAATATGTTTTATTTGGGTGATTGAATAACGGTATTTATTGTCTTTGCATTCTATACTTACATGCATCTGAATAATTCCTGTATAATCAGGCTGTGGATTTAATTCTTTGGCACGAATTTTAAATTTAGCGATGCATTCAGCTTTTGAACCTGTAGAAACACCATTAGATTTTACAAAGCGTTTAGATTCAACTTTAACCCAATTAACAGCTCTTGCTACAAGCTTTGCAGCCGGAACCGAATCGGTTGGAACAATTTCCTGAAACCGTTTATCATCTCCCGTTTTCGTCTCTTTTGGTGAATTACCTTCTTCCTGCGCAAACGAAGAAGTGCCAAGTAAACTCATGGCTAAAATAAAAACAGCTTTGTTTAGCTTATTCATATAGACAAAAATACGGATTTTTACGGAATTTTTAAGAACCCGAGGAGCCATAACCGGCTTATTGTTAACTACAAGATGTGTATTTCTAATGGATGAGAAGAAATTGAAAAACCAAACTACGCTTTCTACCAGTCGTCTTTTTTGCTATCAGCAACTTCCCGGTTCATCATAGTTTTCAAATCATCAATAACAATTTGCGCATTGCCAAATGCCTCAGACCTAATCTGCTTCCATATTTTATCTGAAACATACATTGAACCACATTCAGGTATATTTAAATAAATATCTCCGCCTGACATACCCGCTTTATTTGCCTTGTGCCGTATATTTTTAATTGTATAACGGTATTTACCTTCTTTTGCATCAATCGTTAAGTCCATACTAATTGAACCATCTATATCAGCCTCTGGGTTAAGTATTTTTTGTTTAAAAGGAAACTGGAGATTGCAGCAAACTGAATTACCATTATTAGTTCCTGCACTTTTTGTAAATTTTTCGGGTTTAATTGTGTACCAGTTTTGTGCGCGTTTTAAAATTTCAGCCGCCGGTGCGGGCATATATGGATTAACTGTATCAGCAGCGCCGGCTTCAACAACAGGTTCCTCTACAACTTCAGCTTTCTTTTTTCCTTTCTTACCCGGGGTTTCCGCTACGGGAGGCGGTGAAGGCTTAACTGCAAATTTAGATTTTTCAACTTCTACTTTCACAATTTCCCTGATCATTTTAGTTTCGTCTTCTTTTTGCGCAAAAACGCTTATCTGAGAAATAAAAAAAACAAGTATCAAATATTTTCTAATCATTTTAAAGAGAGTTAGAGTTTTTTAATTAATAAATTTTTGGGAAAGCGTTAGGGTCACTCTCATGCATTAAATTATAAATAACATCAAACACATCATCAGCATTTGGTTTCGAAAAATAATCACCATCACTGCCATAAGCCGGACGATGTTCTTTAGATGCAATTGTTGTTGGTGCTGAATCTAAATATTTATATCCGCCCTGCTCTTCTACGATTTTTTGGACAATGTAAGCGCTTGCACCACCGGGAACATCTTCATCAAGCACAACTAACCGGTTTGTTTTTTTTAACGATTCAACAAGGCTGTGATCAATATCAAATGGCAATAAAGTTTGCACATCTATTAATTCAACTGAAACACCGTGCTCAGATAAAAACCTCATCGCTTCTTGTGCAATTCTAATACTAGAACCATAACTAATTAAAGTTACATCAGTTCCTTCAGTTAATTTTTCAGGAATCCCTAAAGCAATTTTAAATTCACCGCTATTTGTTGGCGCCTGTTCTTTTAAACGGTAACCGTTAAGCGGCTCAATTACTAATGCAGGTTCGTCGGCTTCTAACAATGTATTATAAAATCCTGCAGCCTGCACCATGTTACGGGGAACACAAATATTTATTCCGCGACAAGAATTTATTATCATTCCCATCGGAGAGCCACTATGCCATACACCTTCCAGTCTATGGCCGCGTGTCCGGATAATTACAGGGGCTTTTTGTAATCCTTTTGTTCTCCATTGCACTGTGGCGAGATCATCACTCATTACTTGCAATGCATACAACAAATAATCTAAATATTGTATTTCGGCAATTGGCCTTAAACCACGCATGGATAGTCCTATTGCCTGTCCCATAATGGTTGCTTCTCTTATTCCTGTATCAAATACGCGGTGCTCACCATATTTTGCCTGTAATCCTTCTAATCCCTGATTTACACCGCCAATTTTTCCGGAGTCTTCCCCAAAAATTAAAACCTGAGGATATTTACTTAAAATAGCATCAAAATTCTCGCGTAAAATTTCACGGCCATCCATCATTTTTGTTTCACCCGAATAATCAGGAGCAAGCGGAGAAATATTGAAAACGTTTTTTGCCGACTGCGAATGCAAATAAGAACTATAACGGTCGTGGTTTTCTATTTTTGATACATGCAACCACGAAATTAATTTTAGCCTGCCATTTGTTTCTTCATTCTTAGTTAAACGTAAAACTTTTTTTACTGCAGTTTGAATATCTTTTCTAATAGGTTCTTTAATACTTACCAATTCATTTTTTATAGGCGTAATAAAAGTTCCTTTATCACTCTCTCCTGCCATTTCATCAAAAATGGAACTGATCTCAGAAATTTCATTTTTAATTGGTTTTAAATATTCTGCCCAAGCGCTTGTTTTACTTTCGCGCACTGCATTTTTTGCATCTTCTTCTATTTTATCTAAAGTTGCCGCATCGGCTAATGCATTTTGAATGATCCACTCACGCATTTTTTTAATGCAATCAAAATCAGTTTCCCATTGTAAACGTTCTTTTGATTTGTAACGCTCGTGCGAACCTGACGTACTGTGACCCTGCGGCTGTGTTACTTCTTCAACGTGTACTAAAACGGGAACGTGCTGCTCTCTGCAAACTTTTGCTGCTTTTTCGTATGTTTCACACAGGTGTGCGTAATCCCAACCTTTGGTTTTAAAAATTTCGTAACCGCTGCCACCATTTTCGCGCTGGAAACCTTTTAATATTTCTGAAATACTTTCTTTTGTTGTTTGATATTTTTTTGGAACAGAAATTCCATGACCGTCATCCCAAACAGAAACTAACATTGGGATTTGTAAAACACCTGCCGCATTTATGGTTTCCCAGAATAATCCTTCTGAAGTACTTGCATCGCCAATAGTACCAAATGCAATCTCATTTCCTTTATCGGAGTAATTTAAAAATTCACCTTTTTGCAGATCTTTATTTACTCTGAAAAAATGTGAAGCATAAGCTAATCCTAATAAACGCGGCATCTGACTACCGGTAGGAGAAATATCAGATGAAGAATTTTTTTGATCGATCAACGATCTGAAAGTACCATCTTCATTTAAACTTTTAGTTCCAAAATGACCACCCATTTGTCTTCCGGCGCTCATTGGTTCGTATTCAATGTCTGTATGTCCATACAAACCCGCAAACCACTGTTGCAATGTAATAGCACCAATAGCCATCATAAAAGTTTGATCGCGATAATAACCACTGCGGAAATCGCCATTCTTAAAAACTTTTGCTAATGCTATTTGAGGAACTTCTTTTCCATCACCAAAGATCCCGAACTTGGCTTTACCTGTTAAAACTTCTTTTCGTCCGAGTAAACTTGCCTGACGGCTTTCATTTACTAAACGGAAATCTTCAAGAACAATTTTTTTAAAATCTTCGAACGAGAGGCCTTTAATAGTACCGATATTTCCTTGTTTTTCCATTGATGGGTATGCCTTACAAATATAAAATTTGAGGCGGATAAAAAAAAATTATAAGTTATATTAAACTGTTAATAATGACCATTGAAGAAACGCAAAATCATATCCTGATTTTTTTTGGCGAACAATTGTAAATGATTGAAAATATTCAGAGAAGAACAGATCAAGAATAACAAAAACTACTTCTAATTCATTTATGATAAAGTGGTTATCTTTGAGTTATTTTCACGAGATAAACAGCTAATTAACAATTTAATAATCAAATACTTACAAATAGTTTGTGAAATCATTAAAATTCTGCTAATTTTGTAGCCCGTTTTAAAGATAAGAAAAGATGAAAAAAGAAATACACCCGGAGAATTACAGATTTTGCATATTCAAAGATATGAGCAATGGTTACGCGTTTTTAACACGTTCCTGCGCTGAAACAAAAGATACAGAAAAGTGGGAAGATGGTAACGAATACCCGTTGGTTAAATTAGATATTTCAATGACTTCTCACCCGTTCTATACCGGTAAGCATATGTTAGTGGATACTGCAGGCCGTGTTGATAAATTCCGTACGCGTTACAGCAAGAAAAAATAAATTTTTATTAATTATATAACGAGCCCCGAGAGAGATCCCGGGGTTTTTTATTGCCTATCTGCGAAAATCTGTGAAATCTGCGGCTTTCGTTAACATTATTTATTAAACGGTTTAAAATAATAGAAAGATATTTAGGTTATTTGTACAACATTTAAAACCACCTATGGGTAATTATATCTTTTTAGCTCTTGTTCTTATTTCTTTTTTCGGCTTATCGAAACTATTCGCAAAAGCAGGGATCGAATCCTGGAAAGGCCTTGTTCCGTTCTATAATTTTTATATTCTTACCAAATTATTAAATAAACCCTGGTGGTGGTGTTTAATAATGATCGTGCCGGGCGTGAATTTAATGATGTACGGCGTTTTCGGTTTTAATGTTGCGCGCGCTTTTAATAAACCTTCAACAAGTGATTTACTTTATGCATCCTTAATGCCTTATTTGTTTTTTGTTAGCGCTGCTTATGATAAGAATGCGAAATTCGTGGGCCTCGATAAATATAAAAAAGAACCAAGCACATTTGTAAAGAATTGGCTCGACCCGATCATTTTCGCTGTTATTGCAGCATCCATCATCCGTACTTTTTTCCTTGAAGCATTTACAATTCCTACTTCTTCACTCGAGAAATCATTAATGGTTGGTGATTTTTTATTTGTAAATAAATTAGCATACGGACCAAAAATTCCTCAAACACCAATTGCATTTCCTTTTGCACATCACACTTTGCCGTTTGCCGAACATACAAAATCATACTTAGAGTGGATCAAGTTGCCGTATTTTCGTTTACCGGGTTTTGGAAAACCTAAGAATGGCGACATCATTGTTTTTAATTACCCCGATGGCGACTCCGTTGCTTTAGGAGATCAAAATAGCAGTTATTACGAATTGGTCAGGCAATTGGCTTTGTATTCAAGCATGCAGGATAATTCCAATAATCAACCGCTAAAATCTGCGGCAACATATAAACATGAAGCATGGGAATACATGCACAACCCAACAAATGTTTTTCCGTGGAGCGGTGTTCCTATCGGAGAAATTATTGCGCGGCCTGCTGATAAACGCGAACATTATGTAAAACGCTGCGTTGGTATTGCAGGTGACAAATTGGAAATTAAAGATTGGGATATATATATAAATGATAAGCTGCAGGAAATGCCTGAACATTCGCAGCACAAATATTATGTAAGTACAAAAGGCCCGTTATTTGGTGAACGGATGGAAAATAAAGAAGGAAAGGTCGTTTTAAGCAATCAAAAATTATTGGATGAGTTAGATATTTATGTCACCGAAGCTGATCTGACAAATACAAAAGCTGATACGTGCATTTACTTACTAAATATGCCACGGGATGTTGTTGAAAAAGTAAAACAAATTCAAGGTGTTATTTCTGTTACGAAAAAAACAGAGACAAAAGGCGATCGTGATATGACTATTTTCCCTCATAATCCTGCGTATAAATGGAACAACGATAATTTTGGCCCGCTGCAAATTCCTTCAGCTGGAATGAAAATTCATATTGACACCGGAAATATTTGTCTGTACGAAAAAATTCTCAGCACTTACGATGATGGTATTCATCATATAGAAAAAAGAAACGGACAAGTATTTTACGACGGAAAAGTGATAACTGAATATACTTTTAAACAAGGTTACTATTGGATGATGGGTGATAACCGTCATAACAGCGCTGATTCTCGCAGCTGGGGTTTTGTGCCATACGATCACATTGTTGGTAAACCTGTATTTGTTTGGTTTAGCATGAAATATGCTGAGAACAATCCTGTGAGCGGGAAATCTGCTTTAGGTTCTTTATTTAAAAATTCTAAAGAAGGTAAATTCCGTTGGGAACGCTTTTTATCCTACGTTGGCGACAATGGTTTAGTATCCGTAAAAATACCGGTGATCGCCGTTATTTTAGGATTATGGGGATGGGGTAAATACAGTAGACGCCGCAAACAAAAAGCAGTGGCAAATGCTAAGAATAGATAAAGCTATTTCGCAAAGAACGATCCGCTGGATGGCTCCGGCTCTTATTGCCGTATTTTTACTTGCTATTATTAATTCTTTATTTTTCAAAATTGTGCGCGTGCCCACAGATGACATGCGTATGAATTATAATAAAGGAGATCTGGTTTGGCTCAGTAAAATTTCTTCCAGCTATAAAAAAAACGACATTCTTGCTTTTAATTATTATCAGGATGATAGCAGTAATGTAAAACCACTTTTATTTTTACAGCGCTGCATTGCTTTACCCGGCGATACTTTAGAATTAAATAATGGTTTTGTGTTTGTAAATAATAAAGAAGACAAATTTCTAAGCGAATTGCAATATAATTATCACCTGAAAGCGAAACTCAAATTAGACACTTCATTTTTGATGGAATATAATTTAGCCGAAGGAGGCAGCACTTCTGATGAATTTGATTACTCTTTTAGCTTAACGCAAAGTCAGGTTGATAGTTTAAGAAAAGATTCAATGATAGTTGAACTAACAAGATCTATTGAGAAAACCAATTTATACGACCCGCAAATTTTTCCAAATGATTCAAATTACAAATGGAACAAACATAACTTCGGAAAATTATATATTCCCAAAAAAAGTGATACCATTTCAATTGACCGGTCGAATATTAGTTTGTACAAAAAAATAATTTCAGTTTATGAAAACAACAAGCTTCAATTAAAAGGCGATAGTATTTTGATCAATAATATTTTGAGTAAAATGTATATCGTTAAACAAAATTATTATTTTGTAATGGGGGATAACCGCGATAATGCCATTGATTCGAGGTATTGGGGATTTTTACCCGGGGAAAATATTATTGGGAAAGTTTGCTGTAAATTAAAATCAAAGAAAAAATAAATGGAACCGGTTTTATTAAGCACGGCTTACCTCCCTCCTATTAATTACTTTTCAACTTTATTGAAAAACGAATCTGTTTTCATTGAGAAACATGAACATTACATAAAACAAACTTACCGTAATCGCTGCGAAATTTTATCAGCTAACGGAAAATTAAGTTTATCTATTCCTGTTCAAAATAATGCAGACAAGGAACTAATTTGCAATAAAAAAATAAGTTACGCCGAGAATTGGCAGCTAAAACATTGGCGTGCCATCACTAGTGCTTATAAAAATTCAGCTTACTTTAAGTATTTTGAAGATGATCTTAAACCGTTTTACTTCGAAAAACACGAATTGATCTTCGATTATAATACAGAATTAATAAAACTTATTTTAAAATTACTCCGTCAGAAAAAAGAAATTCAACCTACTCTGCAATACGAAAAAATTTTTAACGGAACAGACCTAAGAGAACCACAGAAAAAAGAAACGAGAAGCGAGAAATATTACCAGGTTTTCGCTGATAAATTTGGTTTTACTCCAAACTTAAGTATAATTGATCTTGTTTTTAATAAAGGAATGGAGAGCGTAAATTATTTAACGCTTTAATTTTAATTTGTAAATAGAATTATTTCCCACTTTATCGCTTGCCTTTAATTCAATTCTTATTTCTTCCAATGGAGTTTCAGCATCAAACCAATACGTTAACAGGTCTGTTTTACCGTCGTATTCTGCTAACACCCATTTATCGTTAATAAATAAATTGTATTTATCGATTCCGCTTAAAAGATCGATCATTACAAAACTTATATGATTAGCTTTTTTTATTTTTGATCTTAATTTTTTCAGAGGCAATTGCGTTTTTATTTTAGGACCAACCGTGTCTAATAATAATCTCATGTTCCCAAAACTTTTTAATGCATATTCATTTACTGGTCCGGTTTTTATTGGAACGGTTACAGAATTATTCCTTGCTAAAACAAGTTTGTCTGTTAATGATCTGAATTTCTCCGGCACTTTAATTTTAATGGTTCCGGGCCAGCGGAAATTTATGTTTTCAGGTGTAATTGCGAATGAATTAAAAACTGCAAGCTCATCGGTGACTTTAATTATCACATCATTATAAAGAGTTTTCGGCGGTAAATTAAATTCGCAGCTTTTAGTTTGATAATTATAATTCTCTAAACAATTAACATACATTTTTGTTTTTGCATAAACTTCTCCAATCCTGAATTGCGAACAGCGCAGAA
>DATMPR010000486.1:0-11480 GCA_035567575.1 Bacteroidia bacterium | reverse complement strand
AAGTTTAAATTAAATCCTGATAATATTGTTTTACTCACGTATGAAGAACATTTTTTATGGGATAATGGTTCACGGGAAGATTTAAGGAAGTTACCTGAGTGGAATAAAATGTTTGAACTCGAAGCTGAATTAATAAAAGAATATAAAGAAAAGAATGGCAAATAATAAATATAATAGAGTAAAATGGAATTATAAAATGGTTGACTTATGTTTTAAAAAACATAAGACGATAATTAAATCACATAATTATATAAAAGGCGACTTCTCAATTAATTCAGCGTTACCTATTTTTAGTTATAAATATGAATTTTTGCCATACACTCCATATTTAGATGACATAGCTGGCATATATTTTGAAAAAACTGGAAAATATTTAAAGCCAAAAAATAAAGATTTATTTAAACAAAAATATGGATTTTAACGAAGAGGACATACTGGAATACGCTTTAAACAATGGTATTGAAGCAACAAAAATAAAATTTAATTTATCAAGGGCTGATATTATGCCTATTATTTTTAAATTTTCAAGAGAAACAAATTTAGAAGATAAATGCAGTTGTGAATTATTATGGGAGAAGGGTGTTTGTATGGATTGGTGTGATAACTGTGATAAAGGATTAAATAAACGCTTTAAAATCAAATAATATAAATGAAAAAAGTAAATTAAAATGGCAGTATCAAGAGAACAACCAAAATGTCCTAAATGTAATGGCTATATAAGTGCCATAACCAAAAAATATCCAGCAGGTGTTGTCTTTGTTGGTGATAATTTTATTAGTTGGGACTGGGAAGGTCATAAGTGCCAAGATAAAAATGATAGTAAGATAAAATTTCCAACAGAAAAACAATTGAATGACTTTTTAAAGTCAGAAGACTACAAGGAAATCATAGGTAAAAAAATATTTTTATGGAATAAAGTTCCATTACCAATATTTAAAATTAAGGAATTTACAGGCTGGAACGGCTCACATTTCAGATGCGATACCGATAAAGGAGCTGTAGTAATTCACGATATTATATTGTATCAGTTATGCAAATTTGGAATTGCAATTGACGCTTATGGTTGCCAGTCTGAAATAATAAAAGATTAATGGAAGCATTAACAATATCTAAAAAGTGCCCTCGATGCGGAAACGTGTTGAGTGGAACTTATAATGATAACAAAGGAAAAATAAGTAATTTACAATGGGATTATAAAAACCATAAATGCAGAGAATTGACACAATCTGAAAAAAATATGACCATTGGAGGTTCAATTATGGCAAGTGCAGTTGCAATGTTGGTTTATATAAAATTTAAAAAATCAAAAAAAGATAAAGCATAAATTTATTCCTTAAAAGAAAATCTTGTTATTCTTTCGAAATAAAACCTAGTCTTATATTCTATTTCCTTAAATGATAATTCTTTTTCTTCTGGATTTTCGGTGTTACTAAATATGCCACAATATAGAACTTTATGTGTTGACAGAGATACAACTAATTTATAAAAATAATCTGGGACTCTCAAGACGCTATTATGTTTAACATATTTGCTTTTTGACGAAAAAATGTTTCCACAAAAAATTAGTAATGAATCTGTTTGACTTATTTTTCTTATTTTATCTTCGTTTAATTTCCAAATATTTTTAAGATTTTCTAATTTAGGCGAGCAATTGTAATAGCGAAAAGTAAGCTCTTGTTTTTTGCAATCATAAGCGAAATCTTCAGCGTTTGCAAAAAGACATCTGTTATAAGCTGTTCCTTCATAATCAGTGTAAGATGCTGTTAAATATTTTATGACGGAATCATTCCTAAAATCAGTAACTTCTTTTTTACGATTGCATATCCCCCCGCCCTTGTATAATTTATATTTCACATATAGAGGTTGCCCGTATTTATAGGAATATAGAGCCTCGTAAAGCCCATTACCTACCAACGTATCGCTTTTCTGAGAAAACACGCTTAAACAGCCTAAAACAAGGCAAATCATGACTAATTTTTTCATGGATTATAGTTAAGCGACAAATGTACTAAAAATTAATCAAAATTTATAATCAAGATTTGAGACTACATTATCTTTTTGATGTTTAATAACGGATGTAATTCGATGCCATTAGGCGCAAGCCCTGTTTGTCCGTGTAATTTGTCATAAAAGCAAACGCCAGTTAAAATATATGTTCCTTCCTGAATAGAATGAGCAGTCTTTTTAAACGACAAAAATATTTTTCTCGCTTCTATAATATTTTTTAAATACGGACTCTTTTTTACTTGTGGACAATTAGGGTTTGGAATTTCACAAATCATAGTTATATTTTTATTATTTAAGTCACATGCTACTATGTGAATATCCGAATCAGCTTCAAGTTTGTAAAAAGTTATATATACCGTTATAGAATAAACATTAAACTCATTTCCTGTTCTTGGAGAATGGTTTCCAATTTTTTCAAATGGAACTTTAGTGTTTATTAATTCAGAAACTGATGATTGAATAGGATTAACATTTATTTTTGAACTATCTTTATCAGTTACAGTTTTTATATCCCATCGTTCAATTCCGCCACAAGAATTATCTATTTCTTTATAAGATGCGAAGGCTACTAATAGTAATGTAATTCCTAATATTAAATAAGTTATTTTTTTCATGGTTTATAGTTTTAGATAACAAATATACAAAAAATATAATAACTTTTTTTAAGTTCTCCACCAGAGATTCGAACTCCGATTGCAACATCCAAATTGTTGAGTCCTGCCAATTAGACGAGAGGAGAATATTATTTTTTAGAAGCAATTGATTCGTTTATTATAAAGCTTATAGTTCCTTTACTTTTTATGTTAAATTTACTCATTATTTGTTTATATGTAAAGCCTTCTTCTTTCATTTTTATTATCTCTTCATGGTTATGTTTTTTAGTAAATGAACATGCTATTAAAGAAGCTCTCATTCTAGTATCTGGATGTTTATCATTATTATTTTCTTTAGAAGTCCCAATTCCTATATTATCATAATTATTGTTTAAACTATTTGAGTCAAGATGTCTAACTTGCATTCCTTTTTTAAATATTTTATTCCCAAATTTTTGATATGCAACAAATCTATGTACTGCAACATAACGCATTTTACCATTATCCATTCTAACACCAAAGGCTCTGTAATTACTATTTCCTCCATATATTTGTAGTTTTATTTTATTTTTTTTATAATATATGTCACCATCTATAAATAGGTATCCTTTTTTTATAGCGGTAATTAAAGCTTTTCTATTTTTACTTATCATATATCAAAATTAATACATAATAACGGTTGTTGTTGCTATGATTTGTAGTAATATACAAATAAGTGCGAACAGGTGGTATCGAGCCACCATCTTCGGATTTTCAGTCCGCTACATAGACCTCTATGTTATGTCCGCATAAAAAACGATTGGATAGAATTGGTAGGCGCATTGTGTCGCCTCGTTTTATGTGGAAACGGGAAAGACTCGAACTTCCCATTCTTAACTGCCACTCAGTTACGCTTTACCGTTAAGCTACGCCCCATACACAGTTAATTCCCAATTTCCTGATTATATCACAAATAATTTATTTGTGTTTCACAATCCAATCGTTTAAATTTCAAAGAACATTTTACCAGTAATCCCAACTTGCACAATTTCTGTGGTGATAAGGGAAATTTAATTCACTTTCATCAACACCTTTTAGAAAACGTTTAATTTCGTTTTTAGATTTTGCCTTGTCGGATTCCCAATAAGGTTTACAGTAACTTTTTGGCGCACTGCATAGCCATTTCTTTTTACTTCTTCTTTTGCCTTTTTGTTTAGCAGTAAAGTTGTAAATCTTTTTGTTTAATTTTTCTGTTTTCATTTCGATTGTTCAGGATATGACCTTCACAATCGTGCTTTCGAGTTTATAATAATAAATCTTCTTTTCATAATTATTGTTTTTATTTTCTTTTTAATAATACTTTTAAAAATTCAACTATTTTTTTAGGGTCAGCTTTACCCTTGCTTCGCTTCATAACCTCACCTGCAAACATTCCCATTAATTCAGTTTTACCAAGATGGTAGTCGTTTACTTTATTAGGACAAGATTCTAAAACTTCTTTGCAAATATTCATTAATTCTTTATCTTCCATATAATCAATTTTTTAAATATTTATTTTATTCGTCGGAGTAAAAAGATTCGAACTTTTGACCTCCACATCCCAAATGTGGCGCGATAACCTGACTACGCTATACTCCGAATTAAAAAAAGAAAATAAAAAAACCCCAACTTTCGTCAGGGTACATCTTATTTTAGTTAATCAACGTAAACTATAAACAATTCCCTGACATTCGCAATATAAACTGCGGTTGCTGAAATTGGAAGAAATTGTTATTTAAGTTTAAATTTTTCATTATGAGTACGAATTTAAGATGTTATTTTAAGTCCACCAAAATTATTTTCAATATTTAATCTAAGTAACTAATTATCAATTAGTATATTTTTTTGTGAGCGAGATGGGGGTCGAACCCATAGTGTGAACTTATCTGTGAGGGATTTTAAGTCCCTTGCGTTTCAGCCGATTTCGCCACTCGCTCATTTTTTATTTTATCTGTACGAATATTCGGACTCGAACCGAAACGCCTTTCGGCACTTGCTCCTAGGGCAAGCGTGTCTGCATTTCACCATACTCGCATATATTATACAATCATAAAATTTTTATCATTTGTTTCGTGAACCCATCTAAAATCATTTTTACCATTTGCATCAATTAAACCAATCCAATTACCTTTTTTATCATCGAATCCAACTTTATCAGCAAAGCATTTTATTATCCAACAATTTCCGAATTGATGAATCCTGTCCTTACCGTGTTTAGATATTCCTTTTAATGTTATTTTATTTCCTATGTTCATTCCAAATGGTCATTAATTTTTCAAAAGAGTTTTTCTCACTTACTTTTATGTGCCAAATAAATATCCTGAATATAAATCCATTTATAAATTTGAATTTTTTAAATGCAAAAGGATATTTACCATAACCAATATGTTTCCATTTTACTGTTGTAATCGTTGTTTCCATTTTTTTATTTTTTTTTAGTGGGAAAGGTGAGATTTGAACTCACGAATTCCGTAGAAATCAGATTTACAGTCTGACGGGTTTAACCACTTCCCTACTCGCCCATTTTTATTTGCGGAAGGTTGAGCATCGAAGCCCTTACTTGTTGGTAATCATCCTTGTTTTCAAGACAAGTTGTAACACCCGTTACGAAACCTTCCATTTATTTAAAAGAACATTTTTTTGCGGAGAAATGAGCGCACGATGCCCATACAAGTTAATGTACGCTATGTTTAGCAAACAAGCCTGAAACCACTTTCAGTTATCTCTCCATTGGGTAATGTGTGGGCTACGACCCACGACCTCCTGAACCACAATCAGGCGTTCCGCCAACTGAACTAACACTACCATATAATTATTATTTAAAAGAACGAATTAGTACAAAATAAAAAACCCCGACATTTCTGTCAGGGTTCTGTGTAAGTTTAATTTTTATATCATAACATTACAATAGAATTTTCCCTGACCTTTTTTCAAGATACAGCGACAAATAACTATGTAACGATAAATTTTTCATTTTTATAAGTGTTAGTTTAGATAGTGCGATTGTGTTAATTTATATAAATCCTAAATATTAACAATCAAATTTATAATCTCCACTTCTTTCCTAACAGGACAAAATTACTAATATGCTTTTTAATTACAAAATAATTTTTAATGTTTTTATATCAATTTATTGAATATCAGTCTAATTAATTAATTTCTTAATGTTGGTGCAACATCATCCTTGCTTAATTCGGTATTGATATTAGCTGGTTCTACAGATGTTCCAAGCATTATCATTTCTTTTGGTTCGTGTAATAAACAATATCCCTTATAAATTTCTTCACTTCCATCATATTTGAATAGAAAGCTACGGTTTTGCCAGCTTAAATAAAGCGGAGAAACTTTTAAAACATTTATTTTTTTGTTTAGGTGATTAAAGTGAGTAGCTTCAATCATTTCCTTTAATTTTTCTTGACTTAATGGCATTTTTTCATTTATTTTTAATATTTATAACTCAATTTTATCAACAACATCAGAATATTTACCCAAAATTTCATTTAGCTCATTGTATCTCTTTTGTAGTTCTTTACGAGGTTTTTCATTAAAAACTGCAATTTTAGATAATGCTATTATTTCACTTTGTATTCTGCTAATAGCAAAGCAATCTTTTACTGCTTCGAACCCATGATACATTCCTAAAATTTTCTCTTGATAATTATTCTCCATTTTTTTTATTTTTTTAAAAGGTTGTTTATTTTCTTTTGTAACTCGTCTGCTTTTTCGTATTCCTCTTTATCAAGAGCTTCGTTCATCTTTTTTTGAAGTGTTGCTATATCGGAATCATCTTCTGTTGATTCGGGTTTATTTACTACCTGATTAAGCAAATGAAAATTCATTAATTCTATGCTTTTATAGTCTAAAATTAGTTTCTGCCTTTCTTCGATTCCAGCTTCTTTATAATTCCCCCACCTAACTTCAAGAAATATTTTCTTTGTTTCAGGGTCATTATTTAAACATTTTATATATCCAATTCCGTTTTTCATTCTATGCCATTCGATTTGAATATAGTCTCCAGTCTTTACATCTTTTACATATCTCCTTTTAGGCTTGTTTTTCTTTGAGCCAAATAATGCAGACCATAATTTTAGAAATTTATTTTTCATTATTATTCGTAATTACTATTCAATCTTCAATTTTACCTAATAATTTCAATAGTCTATAATGAAGTCCCCAATAGATATATCGTTCTTTTTTACATTTTTTACATCTGTGATAGCCACCCATAATATCAACTCCTATTGGGTCAATATCAGTCCATATATGGTTACAAAAAAATCTTTTCATAGCATCATTGTAGTTGCATTATTTTTTCAATAAAGATAGTTCCCAATATGCCTACTGCTATCCCAAGTGTCGCACATAACAATCCGTACTTCTGCACTTTCTTTTTTGTCCATTTTATATATTCCATTATTTTGTTTTTAAATCAAATGACAAATAAAAATTAACTTCTCTACATAATCCGCTTCCTCCCAGATTATTCTTTAAAACCGCATTAGGCACAAAAGTATCATCAGAAACAACAAACCTTCTTTTTCCAAATACAAGTTTTTTATCATATCCATGTTTGATAGTATCAATTTCAGCAAACTCATACGCTTCAACACCATCTATGTCTGCATATCCTATCACTTCATATTCTTCTCCTTCTTTTGGTAATAAAAAATCATCACCAACTTTAAATATAGCTTTTAGTAAATCTCCTTGATTCTCTGAAAAATTTGCATCTATGCACCGTACTTTCATTTATTTATGCTCAGATTTATACATTTCTTCTATCTGACCAAAATTGAAATGATACCCCCATTGACTATCGTGTTGTATGTATTCACTTGAAAAGTATTTTTCTTTTAATTCCTCTTTTTCAATTTCACTTTTTGTAAAGAACCATTCCAAAGATTTTTCTCTTAAATTGGTGGATATATTTTTTTCTTTCTCCATTTTATTTAATTTAAAACCCATTTTAAGGTTATTATCCTTTCCTGAACTATAGAATATAATCGAATATACATATTCTTGTCATTTTCATTTTTGCTATCCATAGATTGACGCAACAATTTATTTGCCTCGTCTTCTTCTTTTTTTAGCTCTAATTTTACCTCTTTAACTTTTTTCATAGGCATATCCTAAACCGCATTAACTTCTACTAAATTAATGTCTTTGTGCGAGTCTCCCTTGCTAAAATAAACTCTGTTAAATACAGTATTGAGTAAAGTAGGAAGTTCGTATACATTAATATCTATTAATTCTTTATTGTAAGTAACCTTTATGTTTTCTCCAGTCTGGTCAACACATGTAACAACCAAATTCTTTGCTACTTCTTTTGAAAAATTAGAATCACAATCAAATGCGTAATTTAATAAATCAACATCTAAAAATGATTTTCTGAAACCTCCCTGAAATTCATTAGTAACGTTAGTTTCTTTTTCATAATTTATGAGTTTTAATTCTCCAGATATATCTTCATTGGTCATAAAGCCATTACCGTGACGTGTTTGATAAGCACGGGTTATATAATAAATCTCCGTTGAGTTATTTGATAAACCGTATTTATTTATAAGTTTAAGCGCATTTTTTGAAGTCGTATTGCTACGAGTTACATTTGGAAAAAATCCAAAATCTTGGTCAAGTAATATTCCTTGTGCTCCTTCAAAAACCAAATTATGTTTCGGTAATAATATTTTACCATCATCTACCGTAATGATGTCTTTTATTTTGTTTACAATAAATAAAAAATCTTCAATATCAATATTTAAATTTTTGTCTAAAAAACTAGGCATGATACCAAATTTTTTAGAGTAATAATTTCTTATACCGTTTAATTTTTCAATTAATATTTTTTCATGAAATAAATCCTGAACAAAAAGTTTGTAATGGTCTTCTTGTCTCTGGATTGTTGAACCAAAGCCCATTCCGCAAGAACCGTGTTTATTTGATTTTTCAAGGTTACAATTAAACTTCTTATCATAAGGAGTTGTAACCGCACATAAAGGATGAACGTAAAGCTTAGGCTCTAATCCTATTTTACTTGAAATTAAAGCATTGTATTCATTTAAAATACCAAGTGGATTTACAGTACAATATTCACTCCAGTAAGTTGGAACATTTTGTAACGAACCACTTCCAAAATTAGAAAATATATGTCTGTTTCCCTCGTGAATGACTGTGTGACCAGCCTGTCCGCCAGCGTTAAATCTCAAAACGAGAGGAGTTTTACCTTCATCTATTATTTTTTGACAAAGGAAAGAGGTCGTTGACCCCTTTCCCTCATCTCCAAATGCGCTCCCCAGAACGATATGATTTTTCATAAATATTTATTTAATGAGTTAATGTATAGTTAAAACACTCAGTCCAATCTCCACTAAAAACAATTTGTTCATGCCCATAGTAACCATAACAATCCTTTATAACATGATAGTCTGGATTATTTATGTAAGACCATCGAACATTATTTTTAACTATAACTAAATTCATTTTTTTAATATTACAAATTAATTACTCCACCATTAGTTTTAGCAACAGAATTATTAACTTTTGCTAAAGCACTTTTCACATCAATAGCTGTTTTAGGGTCAAACGAAGATGTGAAAGTATCTAAATCAATTCCATGAATGATTGCAACTGTTGAAGAAATTAACTCAGCAATTTGATTATAGTCGTTGCAAATAATTAAACGCTCACCTAAAGCTTTTCTCCAATAACCTAACACGTTTGCATCGTCTCTGTAATTTCCTTCGTTAACATGAATATGAAACACATGATACATACGTTGTGCTTCAGCTAAAATATCCGCATCAGTAATATCAGTAGATTCAGTATAACCCATTAAATCCCTTAATTTACTTCCCTCAAGTATAGCATGAGCACTTTCATCCCCTATTGTAAAAAGCAATGATTTTATATTTCTTTTTTCGAAAGCATCCAATGACGTATGTCTTGCGCCAAACAACCAAGATAATGAATAAGATTCCTTAGACTGACCGCCACCGTTACCTTCAATATAAACGGAGCTTAACCACTTATTTAATTCTTCAGTTCCAGATTCAAACTGACCAACTTGCAAAGGGAAGTTATCTGAAATATGGTCACCAATAGCTCCAAATAAAACTTGTGCATCATTGATTCCGTGTTTGATTAATGATTCCATTAATGTACCTAATTTTCCACGCACTAATTCTTCTGGAATACGACCCATACTTCCTGTTACGTCAAGAAATACACAAACACCGAAAGCATTAGGATGAGCTACGCTATCACGGCACTCACGAAATTTAACACCAGCAGGTAACATATCGCTATTTGCTTTTTTTGTTTTATTACTTGTAAAAATATCATCAGTAGACTTTGTACTGTATGAATTTGTGATGTGCTTATAAGCATCATCTGACCAATTACCTCCACCCATTTTTTTTAGTTTTTAAAGATTAATAATTTATTTTTATTTATGATTTTTAATTAAATGCAAAACTTCCAAAATTGTATATTTTTTCTATGTTTTTTGTAGGAAAAGTTTTTTTTGAGTTTTCAACCTTAATTGAAACTCCCTTATTAAAGATTCCACTAACAACATATTTTTTACCATAAATCCAAACCAAATCTTTAGGTTGTATTTTATATCGTTGTTTACGTACAGACGGCTTAAAACCTTTTCTGTTCATTTGAATAACTCGATTATTTCTATGTTTTTGTTTAATTTCAATTGGCGAAATACGTTCCTGATTCGTTCCACCAGCAATAACAAAAGCATCGTTGTAATGTGTTTTTTCTAAACCTAATTTGTTCCTATCAACAAAAGTTTTGTAACCGAAAGTTATTTCAATGTTTGGTAAATCCTGTAGAAATCTATTTTGAATAATAGACATAAAAGTTTCAGCCTTTAAAGTTTTTGGTGCTGATAATTTTAATCCTTTTTTATGTAGTTTTTCATGACATTTTTTATGAAGTATCGCTAAATTTTTCGGACTGTTTGAGCCTTTTTTAGAACGTTCTAAACAATGATGAATATGAGCAGGTGTTCCTTTTCCAAATTCTTTATGACAGAATTGGCACAACCCTTTTTCTCGTGCCATCAAATAACTCCTTACGTTTTGATAGCCATACATATCACCTTGTTGATACTCCCAATTTTGTATTTCAGGATTAGTTAATTTTTGAATATCAAAATTTCCAGTTTCAATAATTACCTTTGTTATTGGTAAAACTTCCTGATACGTTTTTAATAATCTTAAATGACTATCGTATCTTCTTTGTGTTGAAGGTGGCAACCATCCTTGTTTAATTTTTCTGTTTAAAAATCTTGGTTTGCGATACCAATGATGTCTTGACCTTCTACTTATGCGATACATTCTTTTTTCAGTTAACCTACTCGATGTTTTATCATCAAGCAAAAGTGTTCCAGATACTACTTCCTTTTTATTAGTTACAGCCGAAAAACCAACATTTATAAAACCTGCATCTTCGCCAAATGTTATATCCTGTGTTTGGTTTTCACACTCAAAATTTAATTGAATTGTGAATGGATACATTTTATAAACTTTTGCTTTTTCCGCTTTCAAAAGTTTTTTACATTTAGCAGGAGAACATGGCATTAACGGATTTCCTGCAACAGAAATTACGTACACAACAACTTTACGTTTCGCTGTACGATACTGCGATAAATTCACTTCGGGGGCGTTAAGAGAGGTTTTTGAATCTGCAACACTAAGAGTTTCCTCTTTGTTTAATTGCAAATCACAGTTGCCACGAGCTTGTGAAGCACTCGTAGGTGTGTTCTTTTTAGTTCTCTTTCTTAACTTCTGCTTTTTCATTTTTACATTACTTTTGCCCCCTAATCAACCTGTTACCCTTGCTCCTCACGGT
>DATMPR010000485.1:0-8577 GCA_035567575.1 Bacteroidia bacterium | reverse complement strand
TGTCGGGCATTTTAAAACAGGTTAAAGAATATCATTTAAGTACCGAATTAAATAATTACAAGAGTATTGAGTTAGAATATTTAGAAGTACTAATTAAAAATTTTAACCGCGTTAATCAATTTGTGACGGAGTATAAATATTTTGAAACTTTAAAATCATTTAAAATTTTATTTAATCAGATCGTTGGTTCTTGCTCAGCAGCTTTTATTGGCGAGCCCTTGAGGGGATTGCAAATAATGGGCGTGTTAGAAACGCGGACACTTGATTTTCAAAATATTATTTTTGTTTCGGTTAATGAGGGGGTTTTACCTTCAGGAAAATCACAAAATTCATTTATTCCAAACGATTTAAAAAGATATTTTGGTCTGCCTTTGTATGCAGATAAAGACGCTATTTACGCTTATCACTTTTACCGTTTATTACAGCGCGCCCAAAACATTTTCATTACTTACGATACAGAAACCGACACTTTTGGAAAAGGTGAAAAAAGCAGATTTGTTAGTCAGTTGGAATTAGAATTAGCCGTTTACAATAAAAAAATAAATATTAAAGAAAGCATTGCAGTCAGTTCGTCCATTGCGGAAAAAACTTCAACCGAAATAATAATTCCGAAAAACGCTGAATCATTAACGAAAATTCTAAAAAAAGCAACGGTTAATGAGGAGTATTCCGGTTTGTCACCATCATCATTGATCACGTTTAAAGATTGCAGCCTGAAATTTTATTTCCGTTATGGCGCCGGATTAAAAGAAGCAGTTGAATTAGAAGAATCAGCCGAAGCCAACACATTTGGTTCTATTTTACATGAATCATTAGAAGTTTTATATTCCCCATTTATAGGGAAGAATATTGTGACAGCTGATATTAAAGGAATTAAAAAGAAAATTGAAGAGACAGTTGAGAAACAGTTCTTGAATTACTTCTCAAGATCAGAAGCTTTTCAAGGAAAAAATCTATTGCAGCAAAGTGTTTTAAAAGTATATGTCGAGAAACTAATTGATTTTGACAATGCTTATTTAAAAACATTGAACAAAGAAACGCTGAGTATCGTTGCTTTAGAAAAAGAACTGGAAGCATCTTTACAAGTCAATATCAATGGAAAATCGACCGAAATATTCATAAAAGGCAAAGCTGATCGCATTGATAGAGTAGGAAATACATTGAGAATTATTGATTACAAAAGTTCGGTGCAAAGCAGTGATAAATTTGAATTTTTGAGTTTCGAAGATCTTTTTACCAATAAAAAACACGATAAAATGCTGCAATTGTTTTTGTACGCGTGGCTGGTGTATAAAAATAACATAGAACAACCGGCCGAATTAAGACCTTGCATTATTCCTTTTAAAAAATTCGAGAAACAACCAAAATTCATTCAGCAAAACAAACACCCGCTTGTCTTTACAAAAGAATTGCTGAATGAGTTTGAAATGAATCTGATCAACTTTATTGGAGAAATAATGGATGAGAAAAAATCTTTTATTCAAACAGAAGATCTGGATATTTGTGAGTATTGCGCTTACAAAACAATTTGTATAAGATAATCTGCGAATACGAAGCCATGCGAATGTACGAATCCGGATTGCAAAACCTCTGTGTAACTCAAAAACTCTGCATCTCTGTGTTGAAAAACCCGAATGTTATTTAAACCACGAGTTTCTTTCTGTCGTCTCTGCTTTTTAAATAAGCATTAGAAAATACAGCCAATAAAATGATCATCACTCCAATATAAAACGTAAGTGATAATTCTTTATTTTCTTTGTAAATAAAAATAGCCAGAACAATTCCGTAAACAGTTTCAAGGTTAACGGTTAGGTTAATGGTGTACGGACTCAAATGTTTCATTAAATTAACGCTCGCAATAAAAGGAAATGCGGTGCAAATTCCTGCCAGTAAGATCAATCCTAATATGGCTTGATCATTCAAAACAAAAAACTCATTGGTAAAACCGCCGGTGCATCCCAAATAAATACTTAAACCAATTACGGCAAACCATAATTCGATATAAGAAATAGTTGTTGAATTTGTTTCTTTTATCATTAACGAATTACAAACCGAAAAAATTGCTCCGGTAAAGGCAGCTAAAATTCCTAAAATAATTCCTTGCCAAAAAGTAATTTCAACCGAAAAAATAAGACAAATGGCACCAATAATGATTAAACCAATTAATAATTCGTACCAAAGTACTTTTCGTTTTAAAATTAAAGGTTCAATTAAAGCCGTAAATAAAGTAAGGGTTGAAAAAGCCGCCATTGTCACCGATACGTTAGATGCCTTTATAGCGCCGTAAAAACACAGCCAGTGCATGGCGATCACAATTCCAATGCCTGCCAGTTTCAAAAGTGTTTTAAAATTAACTTTTAAATTTGTTTTAGTAAAAATAATGTAGGTTGTAATTAAAGCTTGCGTAAATAAGATCCTGAACCAAACTAATTGCATGGTAGAGCAGGTAATGAAACGACCGAGAATTGGCGAAAATCCCCAAATAAGCACAATGAAATGGAGAAGCAATTGATGTTTATTTGTACCTTTAAACATTAGAAGCGCAAATGTACTAAATAAGCTATGAGCCAATTAATTTATTTCGATAATAATGCAACAACAAAAGTAGATGATAGGATTCTTGAAGCGATGCTGCCTTACTTTTCGCAAAATTATGGGAATGCTTCGAGTAAATTGCACGAGTTTGGCTGGATAGCAGATGCTGCAGTTGAAAAAGCAAGAGAGCAGGTTGCGAATTTAATTGGGGCTGAACCCAATGAAATAATTTTTACATCGGGAGCAACCGAAGGAGTTAATACAGCTCTAAAAGGTATTTTCAGAGCGTACAAAACAAAGGGAAATCATATTATTACCGTTTCAACGGAACATAAATCGGTTGTTGATACATGTGAATATTTAAAAGAAGAAGGCGCAGAAATTACTTATTTAAATGTTAATAAAGAGGGTTTAATTGATATGGATGAATTAAGATTCGCTATAAAACCTACAACCATTTTAATTTCGGTGATGGCTGCTAATAATGAAACAGGAGTTATACAACCGATGGAAGAAATTTCTGCTATCGCGAAAGAAAATAAAATTATTTTTTTCGCGGACGCAACGCAATTTGCCGGAAAAACACGAATGGATGTAAATGATCCGGGAATTGATTGCATATGTTTAAGCGCGCATAAGTTTTTCGGACCAAAAGGAATTGGTGCGTTGTATATCCGCCGAAAAAATCCGCGTGTAAATGTTGTTTCGTTATTACATGGCGGTGCACAGGAAAATTATCATAGGGCAGGCACTCTAAATGTTCCTTTAATTGTAGGTTTGGGAAAAGCTTGTGAAATTGCCCAGGCTGAAATGTGGGATAACAATACCGAGGTCTCTAAACTAAGGGCCTATTTCGAACATCAAATACTTGATATCGATGGTTTGCGAATTAATGGAAGTACCAAATTCCGTTTATATAATACCAGTAATATTACTTTTCCGGCTTCTTTTGATGTTAAACCTTTATTTAAACAATTCGCTTTCTCGAGCGGCTCTGCTTGCAGCAGTGGTACAGCTGAACCTTCTCATGTATTAAAAGCCATGGGCTTAGCTGATATTGAAATTAAGAACTCTTATCGCTTTTCTTTTGGAAAACACAATACCCTTGATGAGATTAGGCTGTTAACAAAGTGTTTACTTAACGGGTTTTAACAATTAAGAATCCAAAAACTGAGTGAATCCAGTCTATAAATGATTGAAATTTAGACTCTAAAGACTTTATTTTCCCTAATTTTGTATAGTAATATTATGAAACCAATATACGTAACCATTTTTGTTTTAGGAACCTTATTCACCAAGGCCCAAACAAGTTTATATAATAAATTAAGCTCCTTTTTAAATACGCATACCAAAGAAGTATTGATTGATCAGCGTTTAATTGCTATTAATGTTTGGACAAGCGGCAATAAAAACAGCCGTGATCTAAATGCTGATTTTGAAAAAGCTTACAAGGTTTATGAATTCGCAAAATTGAAAGGCGGTAATAAAGGTATTATTGTTTTAAATATTGATCTGGATAACAATTCAGTTAATGGTGATATCACATTAAAAAAAGATGGTATTTCAAAAATAATTACGATCCCTTCTGATAATATAGAAATCCTTAATGAATTAAAAGGTAAAACTTCAGGATATAATATTGTTTTTGATAGTAATGGGAATATGGTTTATGAAAATCTTGCCGCCGGTACCGTTTACGAATCAATACATAAATTAATTACCAGATAATTTTAATGAAAAGAATAGCGTTAATAATTTTTTTATTTTCGGTTTTAAACCACACGCTTAGATCGCAGAATGCTGCTGCATGTAACGCTGCACAGCCTGTTTGCAGTAATCCTAATTTTCAATTTGTATCAAGTGCAGGTAATGGTTTAACTCCGGGTTTAACTATTAGTAATCCGAGCACCAATCCGCAAATGGGAAATGGAAACAATCCATTAGCTCCGCCAAATTCAGGTTGTCATTTAGCTAATGCTCCCGGACCGCAATGGTTATTATTAACTGTTTCAAGCAGCGGTGCTCTCGGTTTTTCATTTGGTGCAATAGGCAGCGCAAATCCTCAGGCAGGTTTTTATGATTGGGAAATGTGGCCTTATTCACCAACAGCGTGTGCAAATATTTTCGGAAACACATTGCCTCCGGCAGCATGTAACTGGAACGCTTCAAGCTCAGGCGGAACCGGAATGGGTAGTGTACCTGTAGGTGCAACTCCTCAAAATTTTCAGCCATCTATAAATGTGGTAGCCGGACAACAATTTGTAATTTGTATTTCTAACTGGAGCGGTGTGACTACTCCTGTTTCTTTTTCAAATACAGGAACTGCTGGTTTATCTTGTAATCCATTTGTAATTCCCGGACAAACAATTTGTCAGGGAAGTTCTGCGGTACTAACAGGTTCAACTAATTTAACAGGCGCGTCATCAACAATTACTCCGGGTGGTAATGTTTCATTGGGAAGCAATATAAGTTTCACAATGAGTCCTGCTACAACTACTAATTATACAATAACGTTAACAGGTACAGATCCAAATCTAATGACTGTTACAACAGTTACAACGGTCACGAGCATTACAGTTTTAAATCCTACTGTTGCTGTTAATTCTGCATCTACAGTTTGCCAAGGAAGTTCAGTTAATTTAACTGCTTTGGCAACGGGAACTGCTGTTACTTATAACTGGAGTGGGCCGGGTGGTTATTCAAATGCAACTCAAAATCCTGTTTTAAATAATTTAATTCCTTCACAAAGCGGAAATTATATTGTTACTGCCAATGTCACAACGGGCACTTTAGTTTGTACTGCAACTAATACAACAAACGTTACTGTAATTCCGGTTGCTCAGGTAACAGTTGCACCTTCTGTAGTTAGTGTTTGTGAGAATTCTTCCTTTGTTTTAAATTCAGGAGCTGCTAATGCTACATCTTATTCCTGGGTTGGTCCCGCTTATGCATCAGCCGCTCAAAATCCATCTTTTTCAAATGTTGTTCCCGCGATGACAGGTATTTATACTGTTACAGCATCATTTAGTGCAAACAATGTTGTTTGTTCAACTTCAAATACTGTTGATGTTACTGTTAAACCATTAGTGAATTTTACTTTAGCGCCTTTACCAAATATTTGTGATAATACCACTTTAGTAATTCAAGGTCCGGTTGGTGCAACTTCTTATACCTGGACCGGTCCAAACAATTATGTTTCTCATACTCAAAACTTAAACATACCAAATATTAATTCAAACCAATCGGGTACTTATACTTTGGTGGTTAACGTGAATGGCTGTATAACTTCTGATAGCATTCCCGTTGTAGTTTTAACGCCTGTAACTTTTACAACAATTCCCACAAACAAAACTATTTGTCAAGGTGATACTGTGAGCATACATGCCGGTGTTACAGGCGGAAGCGGTGTTTATAATATTGTTTGGTCTCCCGGTGCGGGTTTAATGCCTCCTTTTGGTACTTATGCAATTGCTTCTCCAAATAATTCTACATTCTATACCATTACTGCGAATGATATTGCTTGTCCAATGAATTTAATTAATACAACTTTTGTTGTTTATGTAAATCCGTTACCACAGCCAAATGTACAAGCATCAATAATTCAAGGTTGTGTGCCATTATGTGTCGATTTTCAAAGTGGTTCGTCCCCGCAAGCTGTTAGTGTTGGATGGAATTTTGGTCAGGGACAATTAGCTTCCGGCGATCCAATGACCTATTGTTTTAAATCTGCCGGAACATATTCTATTACAACAACTATTCTTGATGTTAACGGATGCAGATCAGTAAAAACTGCTCCGTTTGTAATTACAGCTTTCCCACGACCGGGACCGGATTTTTCATGGGATCCTTCTGAAGTTAGCTTTATTGATAACCATGTGAGTTTCTTCAGTACATCACAAAGCGGTTCTATTGTCGCGCAATATTGGGATTTTGGTGATTGGACTAATAATCCATCAACAAATTCATCAAGCATAAAAAATCCTAGTCATGAGTACACTGCAATAGGAAATTATCCTGTTACCATTATACAAACAAATGCATGGGGTTGTACCGATACTTTAATAAAAGTGTTAGATGTAATAGAAGATTTCACTATGTACATTCCAAATGCATTTACACCAAACGGAGATGGATTGAATGATGTGTTCCAGCCAAAAGGCATGGGATGGAAACCTGACCAATATGAATTCTTAATTTACGATCGTTGGGGTAATTTGCTATTTAAAACAAACGATTATTCTAAAGGATGGGATGGAACCATTAAAGGCGTAGCCGTTCAGTCTGATGTTTACATTTATAAAATTAAAGCTGTAAGTAGTGCGCACTCAGACCGTAAAGATTTTGCGGGCCACGTTACACTCATAAAATAAAATTTAGTTTAAAATTATTTATAAATCCTTCCTTTTAAAAGGGAAGGATTTTTTATTTTCGCTGAATAATGAAACAGTTCCACGATTTAATGAACCATGTATTGGAACATGGTGTGAAGAAAGAAGACCGCACAAGAACGGGTACTATTAGTGTATTTGGGTATCAGATGCGTTTTGATCTGCAGCAGGGTTTTCCCCTGATTACAACAAAAAAAGTTCACACGAAATCAATCATACACGAATTGCTTTGGTTTTTAAAAGGCGATACTAATATTAAATATCTAAAAGATAATGGTGTTAGTATTTGGGACGAGTGGGCTGATGCGGATGGGAACTTGGGACCCGTTTACGGTCACCAATGGCGGAGCTGGCCGGACCATCACGGCGGGACAATTGATCAGATCACAAAAGTTGTAGAGATGATCAAGAAAACTCCAGATTCACGCCGCTTGATTGTTAGTGCATGGAATGTTGCGGATATTGACACTATGAAATTACCGCCTTGTCATGCTTTTTTTCAGTTTTATGTTGCCAATGGAAAATTATCTTGTCAGTTATACCAAAGAAGCGCCGATATTTTTTTAGGTGTGCCATTTAATATTGCGTCGTATGCATTGCTCACCATGATGGTAGCGCAAGTTTGCGGTTTAAAGCCCGGTGAGTTTGTACACACATTAGGTGACGCACATTTGTACACAAATCATATTGAGCAAGCTAAATTGCAATTGAGCAGAGATCTAAGGCCTTTGCCTAACATGAAAATTAACCATGATGTAAAATCTGTATTTGATTTTAAGTTTGAAGATTTTACCTTAGAAAACTATGATCCGCATCCGCATATTAAAGCAAGTGTTGCTGTTTAACCTGCGGCAGGCTCAGGTTGACTCTGTCTTATTAAAGAGTGTTGAAAGTGGAATAGAACGAATTAATTATATTTGCATTAGAAACTAAAATTATGAACGACGTAAAATCAGTAATGGATCACGCGAAAGCGGCCATGGAAAAAGCCTTGAGTCATTTAGAAGTGCAGCTTCAAAAAATCCGTGCAGGTAAAGCTAACCCTGCTATTTTTGAAAACGTAATGGTTGATTATTACGGAAGCATGGTTCCGATTTCTCAAACTGCGAGTGTGAATACGCAAGATTCGAGAACCATCGTTATACAGCCTTGGGAAAAAGGTTTATTGACCCCAATTGAAAAAGCTATTCAAGCCGCTAACATGGGATTGAATCCGCAAAACGATGGAATATTAATTCGTATCACAATCCCGCCTTTAACTGAAGAGCGCCGTAAAGAATTAGTAAAAACAGCTAAAGCAGAATCAGAAGAAGCAAAAGTTGGTATCCGTAATGCACGTAAAGATGCTATGGAATTTGTAAAACAATTATTAAAAAAGGGTTTGCCGCAAGATGAAGGGAAAGATGCTGAAACAAAGATCCAACAGTTAACCGATCAATACGCTCAAAAAACAGATAAACACTTCGAACAAAAAGAAAAAGAAATTTTGACTGTGTAATTTGTAATGTGAATTTAATTTGTGATTATCTGTATAAACTAATTGAACCGTGTTGTTTGATTTCTTGTCCTTTATCATCTATCCAGGTTGTTTTTCCGTCTTTACCTTCTGCGGTAAGAATGTAGAAGTAAGTTCCTGCAGGCACATCTTTGCCGC
>DATMPR010000484.1:0-7421 GCA_035567575.1 Bacteroidia bacterium | reverse complement strand
ACTTTTAATAATGTTCAATGGTTTTAAGCTTTCATAAGCTTGTTGAAAATGAATTTTAAGTAAGCGGCCTTCTAACTCGAGCTCGGCTTCTTTTAAGAGTATCATTTCTTCAAGAACTAAATTGTAGTCGGATTTTTTCATCAACAATTAATTTAATGCCTGCATAATAATAGAATCCCTAACCGGTCTTTTTATCAAAATATTTCTGAAGGTAAAAAGTAATAAACCAACTAAAGCATAAAATCCGGAAACTATAAAAAATCCATAATAATCTTTTCCTAAATTTTCACCGATCCATAAAGCCACTCCAATATTAAGAATAATAAAAAATAAAGCAACAACACTTATCACTACTATCCTGACAGCAAGGGACGAAATAACATCCGCCGATTTATTAATAGCTTTTAGCTTATATAATTCAAGGCTGTTTTTTGCATAATTTCCTGTGCGTTCGAAAAGCACTTCTACAAGTGAAACCTGATTTTCCATTTTAGCTTGTTAAAGATGTTTATAAAAACAATTAATTACCTTTCACATGATCAGCAAACTCGCCGGCCTTTTCTTTTGCCGCGGCAAATTCCTTCTTTGCGTCTTCTAAAAGAGCATTAAATTTTTCTTTTAATGATTCTGTTAAATCATCGGTTTGTCCGGCAATTTTTTTACGTGTTTCGCTTCCTTTATCCGGGGCAAAAAGGATTCCTAGTACGCCACCAATTGCTGCGCCAATTAATAAAGCGCCAATCAATTTTCCTGAGTTATTTAAATTTTCCATTTTATTTTTATAAATTATCTAGTTAATATATTCCAATCCATAAACTTCATAGTTGCAGCTACTGCAATTCCCATTGTTAAAAATGTTAACAGAAAAATTGCCACGAATTTACTTACCCCGAATTCTTTCACTAATATCCTTACCGGATAAGTGATAATATCGGTAATAATGTGAGTTATCTTCTTCCACGCTTTATCTCCTTTAACAACATAATCAGTTGCGCCTTTACGAAATGAATCAATGGCAACTCCCATGTCTTCATTACTCGAAAGCATGATGACTTCTGTTTTTGGATTGATTTTCTTGATGGATTTTAATACATCAGTTCCTTTTTCATCTCCGAGAAAATAATCAAGAATGACAATGTTAGTCGTTTCATCAACTCTTTTAAGTGCGCTTTCGCCACTTGGAAAAGTAAAAATTCTTAGATCCTTTCCAAACCTGTTGTGAAGGTAATTTCTTAGTCCTGTAACCATTAATGCATTATCATCAACAATAAACAGATTTAATCCTTGAGTATTCATATATTTAGTTTTAGTGTTTTATTAAATTTTAATTTACTTACTTAAAAATATTTGTCTGCCTATTCATGTTCGGCTCTTGTTGTATTCCAATTGGCTCCAGTTCTTTTTTCAAATCTATCTGTCCGTCTTTATGAAGTTCAATTTCAGATGATATTAAAACTTCATTGTTTACAATTAATCCGCCGGTTTCCATGGTGGCATTCCAAACCAAACCCCAATCGGTTCTGTAAATTTTTCCTTTAATTTCAAAACCTGCTTTTTCAATTCCGGAAGGATCAATTGCCATTCCGCCAAACCGCACGTTCAATTTAACAGGCTTCGTAATTCCTTTTATGGTTAATTCTCCCCATAATGTATGATTACCATGCTCATCTTCCTTCTCAATTGTTTTTGATACAAAAATTATTTTCGGATGATTTTTTACATCTAAAAAATCTCCGCTTTTTAAATGCGCATCACGATTTATATCACCAGTACTTATTGAATTAGCATCTATTGTTAATTCAACCTTTGCCGTTGTAAAATCTTTTTCCTTTGTATAAATGCTTGCTTCAAAATCTTTAAATAATCCTTTAACATAAGCAATCATTAAATGACGAACTTTACAGGCAATTTGTGAATGTGTCGGATCTATCACCCATTTTGTTTCGCTATTCATTAATTAAGTATTATGAGTTGTTTTAATCTTTCTTACTCTTACAAAGGTTGTCTTTGTTCTTGTTGAACCTATTACACAACTCTTAAAACAAGTTACGTAATTCACACTTCATCAATAATCAATTAATTTGAGTTTTTTAAGCATTTTTGTTTCCGCCTTTAATACCGAGAATCGGTATCCTATATATAACATGAATTTCCCTGTGGTATAATCGAGTGTAGAGGAAGTTTTTCTTCCAAGAAGAAAATAATCGAACATTCCCATAGCTCCAATAAAATAACGACCCTGATCGTAACCCAAACCTGCTCTGACATTTAATTTACCTGCACCACCTATTAGTTGATTAAAAGTTGTATTGTCATCTCGCCGGTAGGATACATACTTCCCGCCAATGCCCTGAACAAGTGAAGCGGTTACATAACACTTCTTAAGAAAAACAAGTGTGTAAATATATCCCAGATTAAATCCAAAATTATGTGTTGATCCGCTTTTAATAAGTGAAAGCGTATCGAAACTGCTTCTGAATGGATCGCTAACAAGAGATGGACTTCCTGTGGCTGTAAAATATGAATAATAAATTCCTAATAAAAGAGAGCCTGCACTTTTTTTCTGCTGTTCGGTAAAGGCGAATGAATTTCTGTATGAAAATCGTTTGTGATTAACTATGTAATAACTGCTAACTCCTATATTAATTGCATAAACATCATCGCGGATCTGATAAGGTTTTTCGCTTACATACTGACTGTAGTCTTTTGAATTTCTTATATAAAAGCCCTGATAATATTGAACAAACATATCAGTAGTAAATTTTCTTCCGTAAAGATTAAGTTGATAATCGCGGTAATTTGTTTTTCCTTTTACGCCATTCTCACCGCCATAAACTTTTATGCGGGAGTTGACAATAAAACTTGCCCAGCGCGAGCTTAAACTTATGCCTAAATTATACTGTAGATTAGGCGTAAAAGCTAATTTGTTTTTGCTTTCTATATCTATTAAAGTGAATTTTAAAAACCTTGCAGCAACCGGTATAGTTACTACTAATCTCTTTTTATAAGATCTAATGTAAGCTGTATCGTAGTTAATCGGTCGGTCTTTGGTAATATTAAAAGCAACGCTTCTGTGTATCCACATCCATTTTTCTCTTAAAGTTTTGTGTGGTATATCCCAAATTGTTTTAACACGGCTGCTTCTTTTAACGGCTGTTGTATCCTGAGCATAACTATTTGCAAATGTTAACGCAAGAATAAAAGGAATTAAAAATAATATTTTTCTATACCGCTTTGTTTCCACTTATTACACGCAACAAGACTGCAATGATTGCAATCACTAATAATATGTGAATTAAACCGCCAACATTATAACCAATAAATCCGATCGCCCAGCCAATAACTAATATTAAGGCGATAGCGTAAAGTAAATTTCCCATAGTTTTATTTTTATTAATTTATTTAAAAATATTTCTTGCTTCCGTTTTAAAGGGCGGGATAGTACTCCCGACCCTACCAAGTTTTAACGCTTTACTAATTTTAATTGTTTGCTCGATCCTTATTTTATCCGAACTCACATCATCAGGATAATTCTCATTGTTAAGCCCTAAGAATTTCCTTAATATTTTGGTATTCAATCTTATTTTCATTCCTAAAAATGAATTGCAAATCCAAAAGTTGAAACACCAGTTGATAAATCAAGGAATATGCCTGTTTTTTGGGTAATATGATATTCTGCTCCAATGTGTGCGTCTAAGTATAATGGACTCGCAGTTTTATAAACATACTGATCACCATAATAACCGCTTTCCCAAGTTCTGCTCCTGAATACAAAACCAATTGAACCTGCGGCATAAAAATCCCATTTTGCATTCGCGTGAAATAATTGATCGAAGTAATATGTTCCTTTCACACCGACCGGAACAGCAGTTTCCCGATACGAATACCGACGATATGAAGGATCGCCAAACGGTTTATCGGGATTGCCCCAATAATAGTATCGCTGGTAGGAGTAAATCCCTACGAAAGGCGCAAGCGTTAAATTTTTTGCGACATCAAATTCGTAATTTATAGTTCCAACTGGCACAGGTTGTCCTACATAACCGTAGTAACCAATACCCATTCCAAAGTTTAACGTCTTACCGTACTTTTCGGCTGCAGGTTTTTCTTTTACAGTGCTATTTTCTTGTGCGTTTACGCTTGAAGCTGAAAGAGCTATTAAAACAAGAGATGTTAAAATTAATTTTTTCATTTTTATTTTTTGTGAATAGTTTTTATGGGTTAAAATAATGCCTTACAAATGCGTGTTGTTGATTTTCAGTCATTTTATCTGCTTGCTTTACATCAATATTTACTTTTTCAAAATGATGATCAGATTTTAGCAGATTCAATAATTCATTTTTAGCCGTTGTGGGTCCAAAAAGTACAATATCTTCAAAACCTTTAATTGCTTCTTTTATCTTATTGTAATACTGTGATTGCTGATGGTTTTCTTTATTATGCATTAAATTTTCGCTTTTGCTCAATGCATGTTCTTTTTGCTGGTGTGTGAATTCCGATTCTACACTATTTGTTGTAATGCCATTACTCGTGAACTCCATTAAATGAGCTACCGAATGATCCATCCAAATTCCCATGTGTTTTTTTGCTGTCATTTTACATTTTTTAAAAGTTTGTATAACGCTGATCATGTTTTACGTTTAGTTATTACGGTAAAATCTGTAACCAATTGTAACCTGGTACCAAACATTCTTGTAACGCGGTGTTGTGGAAGTTCCGTCGCCATTATTCCGTATCACATCCCAATTAGCTCTTACACCAATTACAATATGCTTCAAATTAATATCGGAGCCAATTACTAACGACAAAGTGTTTTTTCTTACATTTTCGTTTACAAATTCTGTTTCTTGCGCAATACTTGTTGTAGCATTTGCAAAAACATCTCTTTGTCTGACCAAGTAAGAGTATTGCGGTCCGCCCACAACGCTTAAGAATTCGCTTGGCTTCAATACGAACAACAATGGAACATCCAAATAACTTGAAGTACGTGTAAAATTATAAGTGCCGTCCAATATTCTTCCGGTTGCCTGAAATCCTTTTTGAGAATATAAAATCTCCGGTTGAATACCTATGTATTTCCCGATTGGAATCGCAAGAAAAGCTCCCGCAACGCCGCCAAATTTTGCATTGGCTCGGAATTCTTCACCCTGTGCATCGTATACATTCGAGTAATTAGCCCCGGCTTTTAATCCGAAAGTTAATTTATCCCTGAAATCTGTTTTATTCTCTTGAGCCATTCCATTTCCTGTAATAGTTGTTATGATGGCTGCTGCTAAAATTAATTTTTTCATTTGTTTAATTATTAAGTGTAAATGTTCTTTATAATATGACTATCTGAAATTTTTAAATGAATTACCAATTTCATCAACTTCATTGTTAAATTCAATTTTGAATTTTTCCCACTCTGCTTTTCCATTAGCCTTGTAATCTTCCAGTTTCTTCTTCAAGTCGCTGTTTTTTTTCTCCAAGGAAGTAATTCTTTTTTCATAATCTGCCCTTGCTTCTTTTTTCTCGTCTTTTACCCGGGCTTTAAAATCTGCAATGCTTTTTTCGTTAGCCGCAATTTTTTGAGCTGTTTGAATTTTATAAGCACTCATCTCTTCTTCATATTGTTTGTTGGCTTTATCTAAATTTTGATTTGCTTTAGTTACATTAGCTTGTGCTGCTGTTACTTTATCGGCAGGACTATTACAACTTAAAATAATTGATACCATTATAATCGCTGCTCCGGCTTGTGTTAAAATTGATTTTTTCATTTTCATTTTTTTAGTGATTAAATTTTAATTTATGTTCTGATTATAATTCAGAAATTATTTTATGAATTTCTGCTTTTGTTTTTCCAAGCCTGAGTTGAAGTCTTCCTAATAACTCATCTTGTTTACCTTCAACTAACAACATATCGCTATCCGATAAGATCGCAAATTTTTGTTTTAATTTTCCTTTGGTTTCATTCCAGTTTCCTTTGAGTTCAGTTAGATTTGTCATGGGTTAAATTTTTAGTTGTGAATTCGTTTTCACTCAACAAAGGTGCGTAACTACTGGTCGGATAGTCTTACAGAACTAAATCTATAAGTTATATCATTCCCACATTTTAATAAATCCATACAAATAGAAAAAGGCTGCCTAAAAAGATTAAGCAGCCTTCATTTTTATTACTATTTATTTTTTAGGAATAATATCTATTACTGCTGAACGGTTATAAAAACGCTGTTCCGGAAATTTATTTTCGAATTGCGCTACTTTTTCATTTTCGCCTAATCCATATACCTCAAATTTAACATCACTTCTATTAGCGCCTGCCAAACTTTTCTCAATGATGGCTTTAACATCATTAGCCCTTGATGTAGATAAGTTTTGATTACTTACTTCCTCGCCAATAATATCCGCGTATCCGCGAATAATTACAGTTCCTCCATTAGGTATTTTGCGCGTAACTATATCAGTAAGATATTTTTCATATGTAGAAGTTACTTTTGATTTATTGAAATCAAAGAGAACACTATATCTTATTCCTTCTTCATCTTTTGGCGGTGTCCAAAGAACCATGTGTACAGATGCTTCTCTTGAAATACTTTCTCCTGTTTTAGTTGTACCAATCATTTTCACTTTATAATCTCCCTGAGGTGTAGTACCCATTATCGATTTTCCGGGTACGCTAACTTTCTCTTCGTAATATGGTCCATAGTGTTGTGTTTTTCCTTTGTCATCTTTAATTTCCAGTGACCAGGATGTGAAATTTTCTTTCCAGCCCTGAACTTTAAAGGAAACATAACTGTCGAGAGGTGGTTCTTGCAAAGCCACAATTTCTACAGGTGCCAATGGCGCATCACTTCCGCTTTGAAACTCCATTAAGAGAGTGGGCGAAGTTGTTTCAATAGTAACTCTACGGTCACCTTCGCGAAGTAGGTCAAGTTCTTTTGTACCGCCAACTTTTTCACTCGGGTTTTTTGGTTTGTCAAGTCCTTCAGTTTTAATTCTAGAAGCTTCAATTCCAAACACACTTACTAAATATTCTTTAACTGATTCCGCCATTTGTTTTCCATCAACAATTCCTTTTTCGGAAGAACCTTCTAACTTAATTGCTGTGGTTGGTTTTTTCTGCATGCGATCGCCTAAAATATTTAATATATTATAATAAGCTATCATTTGACGTTCTGAGCGGCCGGAAAGTTTTTTGGGTTTAAAAACTTCTAATTGATCTTCTTTAAAATCTTTAACCTGATCTTTTTTAAGCAGCGTGTAGCGATTAGGTATTTTAGTTGAGCCTTTATTGAAAAATACATAATTCCTTATTGGAAATGTTTCTCTTACTCTACGTTCAACCGGAATATTTTCAGGAGCATTTACAAAAAACACAACTTTTGTATCAACTACAGCGTTTTCCATAGGAATTTCTTTTTCAACAACTATAGGTTCCGCGT
>DATMPR010000483.1:0-11507 GCA_035567575.1 Bacteroidia bacterium | reverse complement strand
TTCTAAATCAGTTGCATTCGGAGTACGGTAACCGTAATGAACACCGTCAAAGCGCGAAAGATTAGATGATGCTTCAGCGGTCGTTAAAACATAATATACCGGTACCAAATAATCTAAATACGGAAAATCAACTGCTTCAATGGTATGACCTTGTTTTTTAAACTCCTCTAATTTATTTAAAACTGCTTGCTTAACCTCGGGGTCCAAACCGTTAGCTTCAATACAATCTTTTAAATAAGCTATTTTATATTTTTTTGTTTCTCCTGCATTAACGTAAGAAGGAACAGGTTTTTGGGAAGCTGTACTATCATATTCATCGGAACCAGCAATAACTTCCATTACCAAAGCAGCATCGTCAACTGTTTTTGTGATCGGGCCAATTTGATCGAATGAAGAAGCATAAGCAATTAATCCCCAACGCGACACTCTGCCGTAAGTCGGTTTAAAACCAACAACACCACAAAACGATGCAGGCTGACGAATGGAACCGCCGGTGTCAGAACCAAAAGCAACATGACAAAAATTTGCAGCTACAGATGCAGCAGCTCCGCCTGATGAACCGCCCGGAACGCATTTTTCGTTTAACGGATTTAAAACTTTTCCAAAAGCAGAATTTTCATTACTGCTTCCCATGGCGAATTCATCACAATTGGTACGCCCAATAATAATGGCATCTTCAGCTAACAAACGTTCAACAACAGTTGCTGAGTAAAGTGATTCAAATCCTTCTAATATTTTTGAGGAGGCGGAAACTTTATGTCCTTTATAACAGATATTATCTTTCAGCGCAACGATAACGCCTGCTAATTTTCCGGCAGTTTTGTTTTTAATTTTTTCGTCAACTTTTTGTGCTTGCTCCAAAGCACTTTTTTCAAACACTTCTAAAAAAATATTCAAGTGTTTTTTCTCTGAAATATTTTTTAAGATCTCATTTAAAATTGTAATGCAAAAAGTTTTACCCGATCGTAGATCAGCTTGTAAATTTTTTATAGTGCTAAACGTGTACATTTTTAAATAAAAAAAGCGCTGTCTGCTTTATGCGGATGGCGCTTTATAAATACTTGTGTGTCCTTATAATTATCGGAATTATTTTTTTTCTGGAGAATCCGTTTCCTTTGTTCCTTTTGAAGCGTCTTTAAATTCTTTAACCCCCTGGCCCAGTCCCTTCATTAACTCAGGTATTTTCTTTCCGCCAAATAATAATAATACTATTACTAATACTACGATTATTTCTGTAGGCCCCATTCCCATAATAAGTGCAAATAAACTTGTCATTGCGTTAAATTTTAGGACACAAAGTTACGAAATTAAAAGGATATTACAAATTACTGAAAATGAGCTATTTTTGTGTAATTTGGTGGTAATTATATGCTTAAAAAAGTAGAACATATTGGTATTGCGGTAAAAAACCTGGAAAGTTCAAATGACCTGTTTAAAAAACTATTTGGTAATGAGCATTACAAAATCGAAAAAGTTGAAAGTGAAGGCGTGAGCACCAGTTTTTTTATGTTAGGCGAAACTAAAATTGAATTGCTCGAGGCAACCAACGAAAAAAGCTCCATCGCTAAATTCATTGAGAAAAAAGGAGAAGGCATTCATCACATTGCATACGCTGTTGATGATATTTATGCAGAAATAGAGCGCTTAACAAAAGAAGGTTTCGAGATCATAAATAAAGAACCAAAAGAAGGCGCTGATAATAAATTGATCTGTTTTTTACATCCGAAAAGTACAAATGGGATTCTAGTAGAGTTGTGTCAGGAGAAAAAATAATATGACAATTCGGCAATTTGACGATTTGGTAATGGATACTCCTCAAATTAGCTTTTCTTTATTGTAAGAAATACGTTTTATATGCAACGGGGAGTTCTCAGTTTCCGCTGAATCAATTGACTCATTGTCGAATTGCAAAATTGAGTAATTAATTTTTACTCCTTCTTAAATACATTAAATGCTTTAGAAGTTAAGTTTCCTAAAAAGCCGTGTAATACATGTTTTGGATTATTTTCCACTTCACTGATAATTTTATCCATCTCTGTTAATAGCTGCGGATTATAATCATCGTATACATCGCCCTGCAAAAACTTTATGACATCTAACCTATATTTTTTTTGTGTTGCGAAAAAAGTAAACAACACATTTAAGCGGTAATACATTTTTATAAAATTGTACCAGTTATTTACGCCATTTTTTATTGTCCTGTCATATTCTGCAAACGATGAGGCTGAGTAATTTTTTGTTTTTAAAGCATGGAGAATATCTTTTGAAGCAAACCTCGCGCTGTTCAATGCAACACTCACACCGCTCGAGAAAATAGGATCTACAAAACGCGCAGCATCACCGATCAAAATTAAATTATCTTTTACTAATTCTGTCATTGCATAACTATAATCCGCTTCAACTGTAAAAGGCCTTTCTTGTTTTGCTTTACGCAAGGCTTCATTCAGTTTTGGACGGGTAGCTACACAATCCCAAAAAAATTCTTCTCTTTTTTCCGGAGTTGAAGGAAAATTTTCTTTTTGGGTTACAATACCAAAACTGGTCGTTGTATCATTAATTGGAATTTGCCAAAGCCAAGTATTGGAAACCGGAATAAAATGTATGTAAATAAAATCACCATCCTTAAAAATATCTCTGTCGAAATCCTTGAACCAGGTATGAATTGCACATTGGTTAAAAACAGGATCCTTCACTTTTATTTTTAATTTGTTTCCCATAAAAGTATGTCTGCCGCTCGCATCCACTATTATTTTGCATCCAAATGTTTTTTCTTCATTTCCCTTCAGCCGCACTTTTACTTCTACTCTTTCTTTTGAAACAAAATCAACATGAAAAACGTCTGCCTCCTGATAAACAGTTGCTCCCAATTCTTCCGCGTGTTCTAATAATAACTGATCAAATAAACCTCTATCTACATGGTATGTATAATTTTGATCTACTCCAGCCTGTTCGCGTTCATCAAACCTTATGTCAACATCACTATCTGTCAATTCCTCAAAACCATGATGATAAACGCTATCTGTATTATGAGTTGTCCATGCCGCGCCATATTTTTTTGGAAACCGTGCCGCCTTCATTTTAGGGAGAAAACCTAGATCTTTAAAAACCCTGGTGCTTGCAGGAACCAGTGATTCCCCGACATGCGGACGTGGAAATTTTTCTTTTTCAAAAACAATGCAGCTCACTCCGGCTTTACCGAGATAAGAACCCATTGCACTACCGGCAGGACCGCCGCCAATTATAATTACATCTGCTTCCATAATTTAATCCTCCATTCCTAAATGAATTAAGGCATCACCTTCGTTTACTACAGGCTGATTATTAATGCCAACAATATAACCATCAACATGCGCTAAAATTTTATATTCTACTTCACCAAACGGATTGCATATTACTCCTAACAGATCATCTTTTCGGACATACGCTCCATTATTTGCATTCATATGAAACAAACCGCTTTCACCGGCTCGGATCCACGTATCATTTTTTATTTTTACTGTTCCGTTGTTTGGAATATCAAGATCAACCATTTTATATGCTTTCATCAGCCTTAAACAACCGTTTAAACCTTCGTTAATTGATAAATAATCGAAACGCATGCTTTCGCCGCCTTCAAATACCAAAATCGGTTTATTTTTTTTTGCTGCTTCTTTTCGCAAAGTTCCATCACGGTATTTACTGTCAATAACCAATGGTGCTGAAAAATTTTCAGCGATCGCTAAATTTTCGGGGAAATCAAATACGCAGCGGATCTGCGGGAAATTATTGATTTTTGCACCGCCTGTATGAAAATCAATTCCAAAATCAATTAGTGGAATAATGTGTTTCATTAGATCGTAAGCGATACGGCTTCCCAACGAACCATTTTTTGTTCCTGGAAAACAGCGGTTCAGATCACGGCCATCCGGCAGATCGCGCGTTGAATATAAAAATGAAACAATATTAATAACAGGAATGGCGATGATGGTTCCGCATTTTAAATTCTGCACTTCTTCCCGCCCAACTAATTTTCTGATAATTTCAATTCCATTTGTTTCCTCACCATGCAAACCTGCACTGAATAAAATTGTGGGCCCGGGATTTTTAGAACGGATAACATGAACAGGAATTTTAATGGAAGATTTTGTATGCAGCTCGTAAGAGTTCAGAATAACAGTTTTGTTTTCCCCTGCTTTTATTTCCTGATCATTAATTGAAATTGGTTTCATCTTGCTTACTCACCCGGTTTATTAAACTCGTTGCGTTCAACATATTCAATTATTTTTCCGGCAATATCAATTCCGGTTGCGCCTTCAATACCTTCTAATCCGGGTGATGAATTTACTTCCATTACGAGCGGACCACGTTCGCTTTGTAACAGATCAACTCCGGCAATGGCCAATCCTAATTTTTTTGCAGCTTTAATTGCAGTTGCTCTTTCTTCAGATGATAATGTTATAACGGTCGCGCTTCCTCCCCTGTGCAAATTACTTCTGAATTCGCCTTCTTTTGCCTGACGCTTCATCGCACCAACAATTTGTCCGTCCACAACAAACACTCTTATATCCGCACCTTTGGATTCTTTAATGAATTCCTGAACCAAAATACTTGCGTTTAATTTTAAAAATGCTTCAATAACTGATTTAGCAGCTTTTTGATTCTCTGCTAAAATTACGCCGATACCTTGCGTGCCTTCTAATAATTTTATAACGCAGGGTGCACCGCCAATAGCTTCAATAACGCTATCTATATCTTTATCTTTTGGCGAGGAAGCAAAAGCAGTTTTTGGAATTCCTAAACCTGCACGTGCTAAAATTTGCAGACTGCGTAATTTATCACGCGAACGAACAAGTGCTTGCGATTCAACCGCAGTAAAAATTTTCATCATTTCGAACTGACGAACAACCGCTGAACCGTAAAAAGTTGCAGAAGCTCCAATGCGGGGAATTACTGCATTCACGCCATTAACTTCTTTACCATTAAAATAAATATGAGGTCTGCCTTGCTCTATTACTAAAACACATTTCATGTGATCGAGTAATAAAATTTCATGGCCGCGTTGTTCACCTGCTTCGATCAGACGCTTGGTTGAATACAAATTACGGTTACGTGATAAAAGTGCTATTTTCATGATGCTTTAAATATAATCATTTAATGTTTTATCTATTTTTTGTCCGCCGGTATGCAGCTTATTTACATCTATCAAAAATTTCCTTTTTAACAATCTTCTTCCAATTAAAACCGGATACCTCATGTTTTCACGATCACTTAATGAAATCGTTGTATGTATGATTTTGTGACCTAATTTAATTCTTGTTTTAATTATGTAACGTTCTTCCATTTCGCCAAAAGAGTTTTTTATTTTCTTTTTGCTGAAGTCGTTAAATTCGTGAGTATATTCTGCAAACTCAGGATGCAAATTATCAAATAGTTTAAAACATAAAACCGGGTTATTGTTTATTGTTTTTACGCTGATATCGGAGCAATGAATGGAACTTGTATAAGCACCGGTATCGATCTTTGCTTCAATATTAAATACTTTGAGTTCCGGAAAATCCACAAATTCCCGGCGCCCGATCAAACGAATTTTATTTTTGGTTTTAGTCACAGCTTTACAGGGTTAATTTACAAAAAACTTATTAAACCATGAATAATAATGTCACCTTAAAAACGAAATTATTTATTTATTCATGGTAAATCTAACCACATTTACTTCTTCATTTAAGGGTTCGTTAAACTTAATATAATTTATTAGTTTTTGTGCAAAATACGGAGCTAACATAACCCCTTTTGTGCCCATTCCATTAAATATGTAAAGATTTTGATGTTCGGGATGCCTTCCTAAAATAGGACGGCGATCGATCACTGACGGACGAACACCTGCTTGCTGTTCGACAATTTTGGATTTAGTCCCAACTGCCGGGATTATGATTTTATTCATTTTACTTTCCAGTTCTTTTAATCCCGAATCAGAAATAGTATCATTTAGATCATCCCAATTATAAGTTGCCCCCAATTTATAGGCGTTATCCTTCAGATGCATTAAAAATGAATTTTTATTTATGATATCTTTTCCAATTTCCAATTCTTGATTTTCAATTGTTATTGTTTCTCCTTTAGCAGGTTTTAACGGTATATATTTGAAGAATGGATTATTTTTAATGAGGTATCCATCGGCAAAAATTATATTTTTCGCTTTTACATTTTTGTATGATATGTCATCAGTAATTTGCAGCTCGCTGTAATTAAATATTTCATTTAACAGACTTTCTTTTTGAATCAAATAATTTTGCGCGGCTTTTAAAAAAACATTTACATCCAGGTTTCCCGATCTTAGAACTTTTGAAAATCCGAATTCCGAATTATTTATTCCATGATAATTATTGCTTTTATAAATTTTTTTATCAAGATAATCCTGCAATTCTCCATTTGCTTTCTTCGTCCATAGGTCTGCTTCCTGTTGTTCTGAGAATAATTTTACAATGTTCCGTTCGGTAATTAATTTGATATTAAAATTAATTTCGGTTTGCTTATAGAACCTCAGCATTTCGGGTAACAGTTCATCGATCATCCAGCTTTTTGTGAGCCGTTTAAAAACAATTGGATTCCAAATTCCTGCGGCAACTTTTGAACATAATGATAGATCCGGTTTATCAATTACCATTACTGAATTTCCGCTTTCAATAAGTTTTAAAGCTAAAACGCTGCCCGCAAGACCTTGTCCAACAACTATAAAATCAATTGGTTTAATGAGCTTTCTTTTTGGTTTTGAATCCCTTTTTCTCGCCACGGTAAGATCCTGAGAAAAAACAAATGATCCGGACCCCGGCAATTTTTTGATCTGAAGATATATCTGCAAATAACTCTATCCCAACACCAACATCATATTTTATTTTATAAACGCCTTGCACACAAATATAACCACCTAAAGTATTATGCCTTGTTACCTTAAACAAACCCGAAGTATCCGTTACTCCTGTAACAAAATACGAATAAGACGGTCCGGCAAAAGCTGCCAAATTAAATAATTCTTTTTCATACCTGTAGCCGTAACATATATGTCCCTGTATATTTGTGTTTTTAAGGAGTTCGTCACCACTCATAAAAAAACCTGCCTGAAAATATTGTTTGGTTAAATGAAACTGTAAATCAACATTAAGGCAATTTTGATCTTTTTTTCTTATATCCGCATAGGCTTTACCAAGGCCAAATGTTAAATAAGTATTATAAACACGGTAGCGTTTGTCATCATAAACAATTTCTTTCTTACGGTTATAGGGCAAGGTATCCTTCTGGGCCTTACAATGGCAAAAGCAAAAAGCTAAAAGTATTATAACTAACTTTTTCAATACCGCTAATTTACATACAATCAATTATATTTTAAGGTATATTTGTTGCAATTGTGCGATTTACCTTTAATATAATTATTCTTGTTGTTCTGTTTTTTGTTTCGTGTTCTGGTCCGGGCTCCGGAATAAACAATACCAATTCAACAGATACAAACGACTCTTCTTTTAAGTGGATCGAAGGCAAGTATATTGTGGTTCACGACCTTTCAGGATTTTATTATGAAGAATGGTTTAAAGTGGATAACAACAATTATAAAGGAACAGGTTATTTTTTAACCCGCGATTGTGTTGATACTATTTTAAGCATAAAAATGCGGCTGATGCACGAAAAAGAAAAAACAACTCTGTTTTATGATGTTAAAAATTCTTCCACAAATAAAGAAACTGAGTTTACCTTAACCAAAGGCGAAAATAATGTTTATGTATTTGAAAATCCATTCCGCGATTTCCCTTCTATTATGCAATATAAAATAATAGGTGATTCGGTTATTGAAGTTACAGAAAGGGGTTTTGAAAAAAATAAAGAGAAAGTGGTTGAATACAGAGCGACAAAAATAAATTAAAAAAACGCGCGAACCTGCGCCCCGCCTATATTTACGATTTTCGAATTGGGCGATTTTCTTCCGTCATAGTTTATACTTATTTGAATATTCCCTGTTAAATTTCGCTGGTAACTAATGTTCCAGGTATAATTATAGCCGGGCTTTAAAGCGTTCAACATTTCATAAGCTACCGGCGAACTTTCTACATCATTATACGAAATGGTTAAAAAATCGGCACGGAAATTAAAACTTCCTTTCTCCGATTGATTGTACCGCATTTCCATTGCGTAATCGCTTAACAATGCTTTTTGAAAACCGCCTTCAATTAAATTTTGTTTTTGCGTGTATTTGTAAATTAAACTTAACCGGAAAGCAGTACTCGGCTGGTAACTTAGTTTTTGTTCAGTATCGTAAAATTCTATTTTATAATTCCTGGCTGCAAAAAACTGCGAGTTGTATGTTTTGTAACCTCCCGTACTATTACTTAAAAAACCCCATGCTTTTAAAAAGTTGATCCGGATCCGGATCTCATGCGAAAAATTGTCACGCGAATCAAATCCATTTAACAACAGCTGTTTATTTTTATTATTTAAAAAATTATAATCCATTCCGAATACCGTTGCACTTTGGTTAAAAAATACACTTTGCCTTAATGCATAATTTGTAGATAGCAGTCCCGTGTCTTGCACATTACTCTTAAAAAAATTCTGATTAAAAAACTGACCGTTATCATAAGTTTTATTATCAACCCTGTAAACCGATTGGGTTGCGAAACGACCAATGAATTTTGCTAGTCCTCCATTCGTCGACTTTAATAAGACTTGCGGTTTTAAATTAAAAGAGAAACTTAGTTGATTTTGTAAAACCTTTACATATATATTGGTTGGCGTGTAAACGCGAATGTATTTTGCCTGATCGGGGAATTGCGAAATCTCAAATTCATTAAGTTCTTTTATTCCATTTCCATTATAATCATTCCAGGCATATTGCCCTTGCCCCGGCGCCACTTCAATATAATAAAATTCTTTTTTGTTTTCTAAACCATAACCGGTTTCGTAAAATAATGTGGCTGTAATAAAACCTTTTATTAACCTCGGACTGTACTCCAACCTGCTCAATAAAGTGTTATCAGGTTTTAAAGTATTACTTACAACATTTTTAAGATGTAATTCACGATATGTAAAATACAAAGTAATGGGATGGTTTTTTACGCTGTAAAGTCCCAATTGTACACCTAAATTTTGCGCGTAAGTGCTGTCTTTTATATTATTATTATAGGCTTGTTTATCTCTTCTTTCGCGGTAAAATAATTTTATTTTGTTTTTTGTAGAGTCGGAATTTGTAATACTTGCTTCCCAATCCCAGAACTGATAGGTGCGCGACAAGAGTGTATTAGTGGTTGAAGATCTGAAAATATTGTTTTCAAATTCATCGCTTAAGTTTAAACGCATTTTCCCGACGCCTTGAGATATAGAGCTTTTGTGACGGTAAAATTGCGTGTTTATGGGATTGTTATTTGTGGTTAGATACGAACCGTTATAATCAGAAATAAATTTTCCTTTCGTGTACCTGCCTCCTAATTGTTGTTTATAGCCTGAGAAAAAACTTCCTTCCTGAAAAGTATTAAACCCATAAATTAATTTGTAACGGTTTGTTTTTTCCAGACCCAATTCAGCAGAAGCAATATTCTGATCGGTATTGATCGCATCTACATAAGGCCTGTTCCAATCACGCTGAAATTCTATCGCACGGAAACGTTCAACCTGCGTAAAATTTTTCTGAACATATTCGTAATTAAAATTATAAATTGCTTTTACCGGCGATCTATCAGCGGTGTCTTTTTGCAAATATTTTTTGTTTAAACTTTTAAATTTATAACCATAGCCCCGGTCGTTTTCGCTGTTGTATGGACTAAACGTATTAACATCATTTTTGGTAAACACGCCCTCCATGCTTATAGTTTGGTTAGGATTAAAAACATATTCGAAACCAGCCGTTGCCATTTGATGCTGTTTTGGTGTTACCAATGGAATTACAGGCTCGTAATTCCCTTGCGGTACGCCACCAACCGGCGCTACCCATTTATAAACTTTACCATTTGCGGTAGATGTGATCTGTACATAATTCCCTTTTAAAGCGCCAACGATCGAAAACTTAACTCTGTATTTCGCACTGTCGGGATTAATGGAGTAAACAAAAATACCCGGATATAAAACAGCACTAACTGTTGTATCTTTTTTCCAATAAAAAACTTCTGAAGTATTAAAGGTTGCCAATTCAGCGCCGGAATAAACTGCTTTCGATAAGGTATCACCAATATCAAACATTAATTTTTTCTGGTCTTGTGTTAAAGTTTGCTGAAGGGGGCGGTTTTTATTATCCTGCTCGCTAAAAAGGTTTCCGAAAATTTTTAATTTGCCAACTTCAATTTCTTCACCAATATAAACCAAATTACGTCCGTAATTTCTTTCGGCGTATTGGAACTCTGCTATGATCCTTTTATCTTTTGTTATGATTTGCTTAGCCGTAAAAATTACTTCGGCGGTATTATAATCAATGATGTAATCGTTCTCTTGTCCGCGCTGTAACAATTTTCCATCCATGTAAATTTTTTCTGTACCCGATAAAACAATAATAAAGGGTTCGCTGTTTGCGCCGGTTAGACGATACGGTCCTTGGTTATTTTCAGTTCCAAAAATAATGTTGCGCGCAAATTTTCCTTTTGATACTGCGCCGCCAACTTGTGTTTTAAACGACACTTGTTTTTTACCAATCGTATCTTTATAAACATTCGAGACATAAGCCCCTTGGGCACGTTTATAAAAATTCATGAAATAAGAATTACCCGGCCGTGATAACTGATAATCACCCACAATTAATTTGGTGTTATAATTGTTGAGCTGTATAAACACTTTATCGAATTCCTGAAGCTGAGCCGTTGTTCCATCAGCCTGAAAAGGAATATTATTATCAGTGGCTGCCATCACCATGTCAATTTCGGGTGTGAGTTTACCGCTCACTTGTAAATTTAAATTGGAATTAACAACAACATCCTGATTGTTTCCGAATGTAATTCCACGACTTATACTTCCGTTTTTATTTAAGCCGTCATTCATAAACAAATTGGTCGAATTTGGCGCATCATTAAATGTAATGGTGAACGGATCCTGCGGCCGTGATAGATCTTTAGTTATTTGATTTTGATTTTTGTGAAAATAGTTGCGTTCAAAATTGTAAGGGAACGTTTTATAATTAATAACCAAACCATCAGGACGAGGAGTTCCTTTTGCAAAAATAATGGCATGGCGTTTATAATCGATCTTATATTTAACGGTTGAATCGTTAAGGTTAACACTACCCGGTACCAAACTAAGTGAATCGAGATAAATTGTATCCTTAAGGGTAATAAATAACTTGGTTTTTTGCGCTTGATTCAATTGCGAAAACACCGCCCCTGTTATAAAACAGAAAACCAATAAAAACAGAAGTGGTTTAGTTTTCACAAAAATTTTAGGTTTTTAAAGGTATAAATAACCATTGACTTAAATTATTACCAAACTAAAACAATGGTTATTCGATCTGGCCATATAAAACAATTTTTACACATCAAATAACCCCGTTATTTGCAGATAACCCC